>JAIELO010000255.1 GCA_019752915.1 Burkholderiaceae bacterium | reverse complement strand
TCGCTACAGAGCACTCCCATCGTCCGCCACAAGAAAATCAAAGGAACGTATCACCCCTATGACCCTCAATGGGAAATGTATGGCGAGACACTTCGACAGGAACGCATGCTGGAAAGCATGAGTTACCGAAAAGAGTGGATTCGACTGTACGTGGACCAGAAAGGCTTGTGCGCGGCTTGTGGTAACGCGATGGATATGGACACTGGATGGCACGATCACCACCTAGACTACAGAGTCAACGGTGGGTCCAATGCTCTTGGAAATCGCGTATTATTACACCCAACATGCCATGCTCAAGTGCATAGCCGAAATTTAAAAGTTGTTAAGCCGGTTCCTGAATAGGAACTTTTATTATGCTTGAGCCGTGTGCGATGAAAGTCGCAAGCACGGTTCTTAGGGGGGAGAGATTCCAGTAATGGGTCTCTCCTACCCTCCTCAGCCTATACCGGTTTCCGCCGTCTGCTCAATGTCTTTATTACAGAATTTACCAACTGATACGCCTGCAAACGTGTCCAGCCCTAGCACCCCTGACCTGCGTCTGGCCGCCCTCACCGAGTGGCTGGCCGGCCTGAACGTGGTGGCCACCGCCAGCGCCCGTCCGGCTTCGGCCGACGCCAGCTTCCGCCGCTACTTCCGCCTCGACGTCTTGCCAGAACAACAAGCCACGCTGGGCAGCACCCTGATCGCCATGGATGCACCGCCGGAACGTGAAAACGTGCTGGGCTATGTCAAAGTCGCCGAAATGCTGCGCCAGGCCGGCGTCAGCGTGCCACGCATCATCGCCACCGATTACGAACGCGGCTTCATGCTGCTGTCCGATCTGGGCACCACCACCTATCTGCAAGTGCTCGACCATGACAACGCTTCGGTGCTGTACGCGGAAGCCCTGGAATCGCTGGCACGCTTCCAGCTGAGCAGCGTGCCCGATGTGCTGCCACCGTATGACCGCGCGTTCCTGCTGCGCGAAATGCAGTTATTCCCCGAGTGGTACATCGGCAAGCACCTGAACGCCACCCTCACCGACGTCCAGCAGAAAAGCCTGCAAGGCGTGTTCGATGCAATTCTGGCAAATGTCACGGCGCAAGCCCCCGTGTTCGTGCACCGCGATTTCCATTCGCGCAACCTGATGCAGATCGACGTCGGCAATCCCGGCGTGCTGGACTTCCAGGATGCCCTGTACGGCCCGATGACCTACGATCTGGCCTCGCTGCTGCGCGACGCCTATGTGCAGTGGGATGAAGAACTGGTGCTGGACTGGGTGATCCGCTACTGGCAGCACGCCAAATCGCTGGGTCTGCCGGTCGCCGCCGACATCGATGCCTTCTACAAAGACTTCGAATTCATGGGCCTGCAGCGCCATCTGAAAATCCTCGGTCTGTTCTGCCGCCTCAACTACCGCGACGGCAAAGCCCAGTATCTGGGCGACCTGCCGACGGTGCTCGATTACGTGCGCAAGACGGCCGGCCGCTACACCGAGCTGAAACCGCTGCTGCGTCTGCTCGATGCGCTGGAAAACAAGGCCCCGCAAGTCGGCTACACCTTTTAAGGACGCGCCATGAAAGCGATGATATTCGCCGCCGGACGGGGCGAACGCATGCGTCCGCTCACCGACAGCACCCCGAAACCGCTGCTGATGGTGCGCGGCCGGCCACTGATCGTCTGGCACATTCTGAATCTGGTCAAAGCCGGCATCACCGAGATCGTGATTAACCACGCCCATCTGGGCGAGCAGATCGAAGCGCTGCTGGGCGACGGCAGCCAGTTCGGCGCACAGCTCCAGTATTCGCGCGAAGACACGGCGCTGGAAACGGCCGGCGGCGTGGCCGCTGCCCGCCACCTGCTGGGCGAGCAACCGTTCCTCGCCATCTCGGCCGACCTGTACATCCCGCAGTTCGACTTCACGCAGGTACTGGACGTGCTGCACGATAAAGACCTGTGGGGCAATCCCTACCCGCCCGAGAAGCGCGACCTGTGCTGGCTGTATCTGGTACCGAATCCGGACTTCCATCCGGAAGGCGACTTTGGTCTGACCATGTACACGCTCAATAATGACGGCACGCCGCGCTGGACTTTCGGCAATATCGGCGTCTACCGGATGGAAATGTTCGACGGCATCACGCCGGGCAGCCATGCCAAACTGGGACCGCTGCTGCGCGCCGCAATCGAGCGCGGACTGGTGGGCGGCGAAGTCTACACAGGGCCGTGGCACAACCTCGGCACCGTGGAACAGCTAGAACAGCTCAACGCCAAACCCGCGCTGCGTCTGGCGCCCGCCCAGTGACCAGCGCAGTGACTAGCGCAATGACCAGCAAAGTGGCCAGCAACGTGACGAACCCAGTGGCCAGCCCGGGCGCCCTGCAGGCAGCCTGCGCGGCGCGGCGCGCCCGTCTGCTGGCGCAGCTGCCGCAGGGTGCCGTCGCCGTGCTAGCCACCGCGCCGGAAGTGGTGCGCAACGCCGACAGCGAATATCTGTACCGCCACGACAGCGATTTTTACTACCTGAGCGGCTTCACCGAGCCAGATAGCGTGCTGGTACTGGTAGCGCCACGCGGCGCGGCACCGGCCCGCGCGATTCTATTCTGCCGCCCCAAACACGCCGAACGGGAAATCTGGGACGGTTACCGCTATGGCCCCGAGGCCGCCTGCGCCGCCTTCGGCATGGATGCCGCCTTCCCCATCGACGATCTGGACGCGGAAATCACCAAGCTGCTGGCCGATGCGCCCGCGCTCTACTACGCGCTGGGCAGCCCGCTCGACGCACAGGTACGGCTATGGCGCACCGCCTTGCGCCAGCAGGCCCGCAGCGGTATCAGTGCGC
Source organism: Burkholderiaceae bacterium (assembly GCA_019752915.1). Classification (GTDB taxonomy): domain Bacteria; phylum Pseudomonadota; class Gammaproteobacteria; order Burkholderiales; family Burkholderiaceae_D; genus Rugamonas. Next base: position 1,567 of record JAIELO010000255.1, on the reverse strand, counting down.
CGGCCAGCGACGTCGATCTGCTGCCGCTGCTGGCCGAACTGCGCCTGCACAAAGATGGCGTGGAACTGGCCAGCATGCAGCGCGCCGCTGACATCTCCGCGCAAGCGCACGTGCGCGCCATGCGTGCCACTCGGCCCGGTATGTTCGAATACGAAGTGGAAGCGGAACTGCTCTACGAATTCCGCCGCAACGGCGCGCAGGCACCGGCCTACAACTCCATCGTTGCCAGCGGCGCGCGCGCCTGCGTGCTGCATTACAGCGCCAACAACGGCCGCTGTCTCGATGGCGAACTGCTGCTGATTGACGCTGGCTGCGAATATGACAGCTATGCTGCCGACATCTCGCGCACCTATCCGGTCAATGGCCGCTTCAGCGCCGCCCAGCGGCAGCTGTATGAACTGGTGCTGGCCGCCCAGTCGGCTGCGCTGCAGGCCATCGCCCCGGGACAGCCTTATTCCGACATGCATCAGGCGGCCGTCAGGGTGCTGGCGCAAGGCATGCTGGATCTGGGACTGCTGCAGAAAAATGTACACGGCAATCTGGATGACGTGATCGCCAACCAGCACTACCGCCAGTTCTACATGCACGGCACCGGCCACTGGCTGGGACTGGACGTCCACGACGTCGGTCAGTATCGGGATATCACGACCGCCGACAAACCTTCCCGTGCGCTGCAACCGGGCATGACACTCACCGTGGAACCGGGCATCTATGTGCGACCGGCTGCCGGAATACCGGAGTGCTACTGGAACACCGGCATCCGCATCGAGGACGATGTGCTGGTGACCGAGCATGGCTACACCATTCTCACCGCCGGCGTACCGAAAACCGTCGCGGACATCGAACACTTAATGCAGCATTCGCAGCAATCATGAGCCCTAGCGTAACTCCCGAATTGACTTCCGACTCAGCGGCTAACTCAGTGGCTAACTCAGTGGCTAACTCAGTGGCCGACTTAGCGTCCGACTTAGTGGCCGCCCCAGTAAGCAAGCTAGTAGCCGATGTAGTATCTGAAACGACTCCGACTAGCCCAGGCATCGATTACGACGTCGCCATCTGTGGCGCCGGCCCTGCCGGTATGGCGCTGGCCTTGCTGCTATGTCAGCGCGGCATGCCGGCTGCACGCATTGCGCTAATCGATGCACGCTCGCTGGCGCAAGCCAGTGAGGATCCGCGTTCGCTGGCGCTATCGTGGGGCAGCCGCCAGATTCTCGACACAATCCACGCCTGGCCTGCCATCGCCACGCCGATCGAACAGATCCACGTTTCGCGACGCGGCCAGTTCGGTCGCAGTCTGATCGACCGCAGCGAACACCAGCTTCCGGCGCTCGGCTACGTCACCCGCTACGGCGCCATCGTGCGTGCGCTCGGTGCCGCCTGCCAGCAGGCTGGCCTGACAATGCTGCGCCCGGTCCGCGTTGAGCAGATCGAGGAAGATGCCGACCATGTGCGCGTGCTGCTCGGTGACGGCGCACCAGTAGTGCGTGCGGCCATCGTGGTGCAGGCCGAGGGGGGCTTGTTCAGCGATCAGGCCAGCCGCGCCCAGCGTCGCGATTATCAGCAGAGT
>JAIELO010000043.1 GCA_019752915.1 Burkholderiaceae bacterium | reverse complement strand
CGCAGAAAGTATTGAGGTGCAATATGCTCGATCGTGAAGGGTTTCGGCCCAACGTCGGCATCATCCTGCTAAACGCCCAGAACGAGGTGTGGTGGGGGAAACGGGTGCGTGAGCACTCCTGGCAATTTCCGCAAGGCGGCATTAAATACGGAGAAACGCCGGAACAGGCAATGTACCGGGAACTGGAAGAGGAAATCGGCTTAAGGGCAGAACATGTAAAAATCGTCGGTCGCACGCGTGACTGGCTGCGTTACGAGGTACCGGATCACTTCATCAAACGGGAAATCCGTGGCCATTACCGTGGCCAGAAGCAGATCTGGTTCCTGCTGCGCATGTGCACGCGCGACAATGACGTCAATCTGCGCCTGACCGACCACCCCGAGTTCGACGCCTGGCGCTGGCATGACTACTGGGTACCGCTGGATGTGGTGATCGAATTCAAACGCGACGTCTACCAGCGTGCGCTACAGGAACTGTCACGGTTCCTGACCTGGCCTGCCAATGGTCAGGAGCGTCGCCATGGTGCACGCTACCTGCGCCAGCCACGCACGGGCGGCACGTCCGGCTCGGTAACCGGGCCGGATGCGGCAGCGGCAGCACCAGCCAGCGCCGTGGCCGCCACAGCGACGACGCCAGCCTGCAGCGCTACGCTGGAGCCATGCAGTGCTACGGCGCAAGCCAGTAGTGCATCCGCAACGGCAGCGCCACCCGGCGCAGCGGCAGTGGCCAGCATGCCCAAAGCCGGCTAACGCGAACCAGGCACCAAAACCAAACGGGACAGCTAGCTGTCCCGTTTTTTTGCCTCCCCGCCCGGCGCCACGCCGTGCGCGCGCTGCTGGTACAATCGCGCCATGTTTAATCCATCCTCCGACGACGTACGCCGCTTCTTCTGCGAAACCTTTCGCAAGCAGCGCGCCCAAGAGATCCTGACCCCGCTGGAAAGCATGGCCGGCGACTGGATCCGCCACCATCCCGAATACCACGACGTGCTGAGCGACATCGAGCACGCCCTGACCCGCAACTATGCGGGCGGCGCCGAAACCAATCCTTTCCTGCACCTGTCGATGCACCTCTCGATCGACGAGCAGATCTCGATCGACCAGCCGCCCGGCATCCGCGCCGCCGCCACCGCCCTGACCCTGAAACTGGACGACGCCCACGCCGCCCAGCACGCCATCATGGAGTGCCTCGGCGAAATGATCTGGAACGCCCAGCGCAACGCGACCGCGCCCGACGGCGTGGCCTATATCGAAGCAGTACGCCGCCTGCTCTAATTCAGCATCGGGGCCAGCTCGGGCAAAGTGCCGGCTCAGGCATAACCCCGCCAGAAACGACAAGGGGCCAGCGCGGGCAGTATGCCCGGGCTGGCCCCGTTCCGATGCGGCAGCGTTTAGCGGCGCGACACCAGCGTGCCTGGCAGGCTGTGCAAGTAGGCGGCGATATCGCGCACGTCCTGATCGCTCAACGCTTTCACCTGACCGCCCATGATGGCGTTATTGCGGCCGTTGGCGGCCTCGCCGCGCTTGTAGGCCGTCAGCGCGTGTTCCAGATAATCCTTATGCTGGCCAGCCAGCTTCGGATAGCTCGGGTCAATCGGGCTATTGAAATCCTTGCCATGACAGGCGAAGCAGCTGTATTTATCGGTCAGCGCTTTACCCGCATCAATATTGCCGCCCGCAACAGCGGTGAAGGACACGGTGGCGCATGCCAGTGCTATCAACAGTTTTTTCATGTCCCTATCCTTATTTGGCGCCAGCAGTTTGCTGCGCGTAGTACGCTGCGATATCCGCAATATCCTGATCCGACAGGCTGGCCGCAATGCCTTTCATGCTCGGGTGTTTGCGATCGCCCTTCTGGTAGGCTTTCAGTGCGCCCTCGATAAACTTGGCCGACTGGCCGCCGATCATCGGAACTTGGAAGGACTCGGGGAAACTGGCTTTATAGCCGGGGATCCCGTGGCAACCGATACACATTTCTATCTTTGCTTTGGCATTCTGGGCGTTGCCCACGAGGTCAGCCGCTGAGGCCAGTGAAGCGCAGCCTGCGAGCACGAGGAGTGCGGATATTTTTTTCATAGTGTGTGCAAGGTAAGTAATCGGATACTACCGCGGATGCAAAACTTGACATTTGCATTGAGCTTGCGATTCTAACCCAAGAAAATTGGCACGGCTACGCAATTCATTGCCGTTACAACACACTGTTGTACGGAGCATCCGAGCCCCGCCTCTAGCGTTCTCCCCTATACTGACGATTCCCTTTTTATTGTAGAAATCCCCACCCCATGTCTGCTACACCGCGCTTCGAAGGTTCCGACCAGTATGTCGCCACCAATGACCTGAAACTGGCCGTCAATGCGGCTTTGACGCTGCAACGCCCGCTCCTGATCAAAGGTGAACCGGGTACCGGCAAAACCATGCTGGCCGAAGAAGTGGCCGCCGCGCTGGGCATGCCCTTGCTGCAATGGCATATCAAATCGACCACAAAAGCCCAGCAGGGCCTGTACGAGTACGATGCCGTATCGCGCCTGCGCGACTCGCAACTGGGCGACGAGCGCGTGCGCGAGATCAATAATTACATCGTCAAAGGCGTGCTGTGGCAGGCCTTTACAACAGACCATCCGGTGGTGCTGCTGATCGATGAAATCGACAAGGCCGACATCGAATTCCCCAACGATCTGCTGCGTGAACTCGATCGCATGGAGTTCTACGTCTACGAAACCCGCGAGATGGTGCGCGCCAAACATCGCCCGCTGGTAATCATCACCTCCAACAACGAGAAGGAACTGCCGGACGCCTTCCTGCGCCGCTGCTTCTTCCACTACATCCAGTTCCCGGACCGCGACACCATGGAGCAGATCGTCAACGTGCACTTCCCGCACCTGAAGAAAGAGCTGCTGGCGCAGGCGCTGCAGACCTTCTACGATCTGCGCGCCGTGCAGGGACTGAAGAAAAAACCGTCCACCTCGGAATTCCTCGACTGGCTGAAACTACTGCTGGCCGAAGACATTCCGCCGTCCGCACTGCGCAGCGACGACGCCAGAGCCATCGTGCCGCCACTGCATGGTGCACTGCTCAAGAACGAGCAGGATGTGCACCTGTTCGAGCGGCTGGTGTACATGTCACGGAATAACCGCTGATGCATACCCTCGCCCACCCGGCCGCGCCGATCACGCCCGTCACGCTGGAACTGCACGGCGTGCGCCTCGAACCACTGGGACCACAACATGCCGACGGTCTGCGCGCTGCCGCCGCCGATGGCGAACTGTGGAAGCTGCGCGTCACCTCGGTGCCGGAACCGGATCAGGTGGATGCCTATATCGCCAAAGCGCTGGGCCAGCGTCCGGAACGGCTGGCCTTCGCCGTGCTGGATGCGGCCAGCGGCACAGTGCTGGGCACCAGTAGCTACCACGACATCGTGCCCAGCATCGCCCGGCTCGAAATCGGCTACACCTGGTACGCACGCAGCGCCCAGCGCAGCCACGTCAACACCACCTGCAAACTGCTGCTGATGACGCACGCCTTCGAGACGCTGGGCGCGGCGCTGGTCGGCCTGCGCACCGATAATTTCAACCACGCTTCGCAAGCGGCCATCGAGCGGCTCGGTGCCAAGAAGGATGGCGTGCTGCGCCACCACGCGCTGCGTCGCGATGGCACGGTGCGCGATACCGTGATGTACAGCATCCGCGCCGGTGAATGGCCGGAGATTAAAGCGCACCTGCGTTACAAGCTGGCGCAACACGGAACCGTCTGACATGCTGATTGATTTCTTCTACACCCTGCGGGACGCCAAGATCCCGGTCTCCATCAAGGAATTTCTGACCTTGCTGGAAGCGTTGCAGAAGCAGGTGATCGGCACCTCCTTCGATGATTTCTACTATCTGGCGCGCATCACACTGGTCAAGGACGAAGCCCACTTCGACAAATTCGATCGCGCTTTCGGCCTGTATTTCAAAGGCATACAGGCGGCCTTCGACCAGCAGGGCACTATCCCGCTGGACTGGCTGGTGCAGCGCATGAAGCGCGAACTCAGTGACGAGCAGCGCGCCGAACTGGAAAAATTCGGCTACGACAAACTGATGGACCGCCTCAATGAACTGCTCAAGGAACAGAAAGAGCGTCACGAGGGCGGCAATAAATGGATCGGCACCGGCGGCACCTCGCCGTTCGGTCACGGCGGCACCAATCCGGAAGGGATCCGCATCGGCGGCAAGGGCGGCAATCGCACTGCTGTCAAAGTCTGGGAAGCGCGCAACTACAAGGACTACGACGGCGAACGCGAAATCGGCACGCGCAACATCAAGGTGGCGCTACGCCGCCTGCGCAAGTTCGCCCGTCTCGGCGCAGCCGAAGAACTGGCGCTGGACGCCACCATCCGCGCCACCGCCAGCAATGCCG
>JAIELO010000407.1 GCA_019752915.1 Burkholderiaceae bacterium | reverse complement strand
TATCTTCCGTATCGCTGAGCATGATCCAGCCCTTTTCACGCATCGACGTCAGACGGCTATGCAAGGTGGCGGGCGCGCCCAGCTCTTTCTTGCCCATCATGTCGCGCACTGACAAGCGCTGCTGCTCCTGCATGGCGCGTGCCACGATGGCCAGAATCCGCTCTTCCAGCGGATCGAGCGCCGGCAACGACGGCAAGCCGCGCAACGCTTCTGCCAGTTGCAGGAAGCGCAGGTAGATTTCGGCAGGACGTTTCGGGGTGCTCATGGCATGCAAGTAAGGAGGACTGATGAATTGTTCCAGATTCTAGCACAGCTAGACTATGGTTCTCGGCGCCGGCCCCGGCAACAGTGTCAGCAGGGCTTTCCCCGTGTACACCACGATCAGCGTACCAGCCAGATCGCCCACGATCATCACGCCGAAACCGGGCAAGAGCTGGAAATCGCCATGCAGTGCAAACCAGAGATGATGCAGCAAGGGACTGGCAATCGCACAACCGAGCGCGCACAGCAGCAAGCGTCGCGGCGTCAGGTTGCCCAGCGAGGCCTGTAAGCCATAGCGCCGGCGCGCGATCAGATACACCAGATAAGGTCCCGCCGTCGCAGCCAGCGAGCCGGTGGTGGCGCGCAAGGCATCTCCGGGAAAGTAATACACATAACAGGCGATCCAACCGGCTAGCAGCAGACCCAGGGCACCGGCCCGGCCGAACAGCAATGTACACAGCAGTCTGGTACCTGCCGGCAGATAGATCCAGCCTATTCCCTGCAGGAATTCGGTATGCCGGAAAAACACTTCATTGGCGACCATCACCAGACCATGCAGCAACATGGTGCCCAGCACCATGGCGAGATTCAGACGGAAGGGAGATGCGGGCTGGTTCATCGTGCATTGCAGGGTGCATACCGCACCGGTGAGCTGATTGTTAAACTTAACAAACAGTAACACGTGCCAACAGGAAATTTCAAGCCGACCTTCGGCACGCGTGTGTCACGCACCCTTGCTATCACGACGGAATCGCGCCGCCACCATGGATTAGGCTTGACATTGCCCACCGGCTATTTAACAATGAGTCTATCGCCGTGATGCTTCTGGTAAGGGAATCGCCAACATGTCCGTACAGACACAATTGCTGGCCAATGACTCACTGCAACAGCATTTCCTGAGCGGCCATGTCTCTGCCAGTGGTCGCCTGCAGGCGCTGCACGACCGCCTGCTGCAAGCGATTCCCCACATCGACCGGATCGCCTGTGCGCTGTACGACGCTAGCGACGATAGCCTGACGACCTTCATCAATAGCACCCGCAGTGGCACGCCTTTACCCAACTACCATTTCAAGCTGAGCCAGAGTGCTGCGCTAAGTCAATTGGCCGAAAACGCCAGCATCCGCATGCTCGACGATCTATCCCATGCGCTACTGCCGACCAGCGTGCATAACCGCTGGCTTATCGAGCAAGGCTACCAGTCTTCCTTCACCGTGCCGATCTATGACCAGCGCGGTTTTCTCGGCTTTGTTTTTTTTGATTCACAGCAATTACACGCCTTCCCTGAAAAGACCCAGCGCGACCTACTGTTGTATAGCAACCTGATTTCGATGACGATTTCCGGCGAAGTAGAAACCATCCGTTCGCTGCGCGCCTCCACCCATCTGGCGTGCGAGTTTGCCCATTTACGCGATTTCGAAACGGGCGCCCACCTGCAGCGTATGTCGCATTACGCCAAGGTCATCGCCGGCAGCGTCGCGCCGCGCTACCAGCTCAGCGACGAATTCATCGAGCATGTGTTCTGGTTTGCGCCCCTGCATGACATCGGCAAAATCGGCATCCCCGATAGCATCCTGCTGAAACAGGGTAGCCTGACCGCAGCCGAACGCCGCATCATGGAGAGCCACGTCAACAAGGGGCTGGAAATTATCGGTAAGCTGATCGACGATTTCGGGCTGGCCGAATTCCCCGACACCGTCGAACTGCGCAATATCGTCGGCTGTCACCACGAATTTCTCGACGGCTCGGGTTATCCCCGCGGGCTGCACGGGGCGGCAGTGCCGATCTCGGCACGCATCGTCACGGCGGCCGATATCTACGATGCCCTGACCACCCAGCGTCCCTACAAACAGCCATGGAGTCACGCACAGGCGCTGACCGAACTGCAACGCATGGCCGAGGCCGGCAAACTCGATCCGCACTGCGTGGCTGCCATCGCCAGCGCCGAAGCGGAATTTGCCGTGATCGGCGCGCAATTCCAGGACAGCGCTCCAGTATTACCAAGCGCATAGAATTGCTTATATCGACTGTAGATCTTCGCTTTCAGGCTTTCATATCCTTTCCCCCCGCCCGGTCAGATCATCGTCAAATGCAGGGGTACGGCTCCTTTCACCGTTATCTCGCGAAAGCACTCCATGCGCAGCAACCTGCCCGTTACCCAGCACGAACACCCGATCATCGCGGGCCGCAGCATCGTCTCGACCACCGACCTGAAAGGCAATATCACTTTTGCCAATCCTTATTTCATCGAAGTCAGCGGTTACTCCGAAGCCGAGTTACTGGGTGCGCCACAAAATATTCTGCGCCATCCCGATATGCCGGCAGAAGCGTTTGCCGATATGTGGCGCTGTATTCAATCCGGCATGCCCTGGACGGGGATGGTCAAGAATCGCTGCAAGAACGGCGATTACTACTGGGTGCTGGCCAATGTCACGCCCGTGATCGAGCAAGGCCGGGTCACCGGCTATATGTCGGTGCGCACCAAGCCCAGCAGCGAGCAGGTGCGTGGCGCCGATCAGCTTTACAAAGAACTGCAGGCTGGTAATCCGCGCCGCCTCGCCATCGTCAATGGCCGCGCCGTGGAAACCAGCCTGAGCGCGCGTCTGAGCCAAGCCTGCAAACTGGGCATTCACAGCACCATCCGTCTGAACGCGCTCGCGCTGGCGCTGCTGATGCTGGTGTTCGCTGGCGTCTTCTTTGCCAACAACGCCAGCGGCTGGATGACGGGCGCGGCTTTGCTGGGTGCCGCGCTGGCCTTGAATTTCTGGCGCGCCCTGTATGCGAGCGTAGTACGCCCGCTGCAATTTGCCACCCTCTCGGCCCGCAAAATGGCCGGCGGGGATCTGGCCAGCAAAATCGAGATCCGCCGCGCTGACGAAATGGGCCAGCTGATGGCGGCCCTGCGCCAGACCAACGTCAATCTGCACAGCATCATTGGCGACGTGCGCCTGAGCTTCGAGAAAATTTCGGCCTCGACCAGTGAAATCGCCAGCGGCAATCAGGATCTGTCAGACCGCACGGAGTCGCAGGCCTCGAGTCTGGAACAGACCGCAGCCAGCATGGAACAGCTGGACTCCACTTTGCAACAAAGCGCGGAAAACATCGGCAACGCCAACCAGCTGGCGGCGCACGCTTCGACCGTCGCAGAACAGGGCGGCACGATCGTCGCGCAGGTGGTGTCGACCATGAATGACATCAGTACCTCGTCGACCAAGGTGCTCGATATTATCGGCATCATCGACGGTATTGCGTTCCAGACCAATATTCTGGCGCTGAATGCGGCCGTCGAAGCGGCACGCGCCGGTGAACAGGGGCGTGGCTTTGCCGTCGTGGCGACCGAAGTGCGCGCGCTGGCACAGCGTTCTGCCACGGCCGCCAAGGAAATCAAGGGGCTGATCGATCTGTCGATGGAGAAAATCAGTGCCGGTACCGTGCTCACCAATTCCGCCGGGGCCACCATGAACGATGTGATCACCTCGGTACAAAAGGTCACCGAGGTGATGGATAAAATCACCTCGTCGACGCATGAACAGGTACAGGGCGTCCACGAAGTCAATCAGGCCATCGTGAATATCGACGATATCACCCAGCGTAATGCGGCACTGGTGGAAGAGGCAGCGGCGGCCGCCCACGCCCTGCAAGACCAGTCACATGCACTGGAAGACGTGGTGCGTATCTTCAAGATCGATGGGCAGAGCCAGTCTGGCAGCCGCTCGGGGCAGCACTACCTCGCCCTCAAATAAAGCGTAGCTGGACGCTGCGAATTCGTCTATTGGTCCTGATCGAGCAGGGCCTGAATTTCGGCGCGTTCTTTTTTACTGACATGGCCGCCACGCAAAGCCGCCAGTACCAGCGCTTTGCCGGAGCCGGCGAAAGCTTTCTGGATCAGATCCTTCAGCAGGTTGGTCTGGACCGAGTCCTGCTCCTGTACCGGCGCGTAGACGTGGGCGCGCTGGCTTTCATCGCGTTTCAGCAAGCCCTTGGTGTGCATCACTTGCAGCACCCGCAGCACGGTGGCGTAGTTCATCTCGGGTCGCGCCTCCAGCGCGGCTTCGTGCACTTGCCGCGCCGTGGCAGGGCCGAGCGCAAATAGCAGTCGCAGCATTTCCAGTTCGGCAGCGGTCGGTTTGGGCAGGTTG
>JAIELO010000257.1 GCA_019752915.1 Burkholderiaceae bacterium | reverse complement strand
AGATGGCGCTGCGCCGGTGCAGGACCGGCGCGGCGGGCATCAGGCGGCGCAGCACTTCTTGGACTTCTTGCCACTGCCGCAAGGGCAGGGATCATTGCGTCCGACTTTCGGGCCTTTGGGGGGATGCCAGTGGCCGTGCAGCTGGATGACGGCGGCTGGAATCGTGTCGAACGCCGTGTCGGCATCGGTGGCAGCATCGAACGCAGTGAGCCATTCCGGATGGCTGCTGCGCAGTGCCTCCCAGACGGGCGCATCGAGCGCCATACCGGCGCGGAAACCTGCCGCCCACTGCGGGGCTGTCCAGTTACCGCCACACTCGTAGATGGGCTCGAAACTGCCGGGATCTTTGCTCATCCAGGTCTGCATATACTGATGGTGGCGGCGTGCCAGCACTTCGGCTTCCGGATGCTGCAGGGCGGCAGGCAGCCAGACCGCGTCTGGCACCGGAGCCGGGGTGATGACGCAGGCGGTCAGCAAGCCTTCCAGCCAGGCCACATCCTGCAAGGCGTCGAGGGCGGCGTATTCATCATCATTGAGTGGGGCGGTGGACATGGCTAACCTTGTTGTACGGGGAAGGCTGTATTCTAAAGCCTGGTTGGCCGGCCGGTCGATAATCAGCAGGTGCGGGTCGACGGCGCCGCTGTGTTGTTGCTGGACCACCTGCACCGCCACGGGGCGCGCATCGTAGACCGAGATCGGGCGTTTCGGTGCAAGCATGAAGCTGTCTCTTGAAGTTGGCAATGCTGCAATAGATGGGCAGTCTGGCGCCGTTTGCAAGGCCGGCAAGAAAAATCGTGGCGCGCGCAGTGGACGCTGACTGCTTGCCTAAGTGTGCTGGCACACGCTCGCGCCCATTGCGCTGCTTGTCGTCACGCACGCCGCCCCACATCTCTACGCTCCATCCACTGTTGTATGAGGAGAGCTTGCCATGTTGAATGTCCTGCCGCTGCGTAGCCACAGCACGCCTGATCCCGATCAGCCGCCACCGCCGCCAGACAATGACCCGCCACCGGACGACCAGCCGGTGCCGGAACAGCCACCGATCGAAGAGCCGCAGCCCAAGCCACTGCCGATCCAGACACGAAGCGCGTGAGAATCCGTGACATTTGTTGCCGGAGGGCTACATATTTTAAACTTTGTGCTGACCGTCACACTTGGGTGATGAAACTGTTTCTATAATTTAGTCATGGCAGCGGTTTTCGTTCACGGAGGGGATCATGGGCAATTCATTACATAATAAAATCTATCTTGGTCGTCGCAGCATTGCCCTGAGCAGCAAGCGAGCGCAAGCCTTGCTGTGTATCGCGGCGTTTGCCACAGTTGGTCTGATCTGGCTGGCAATCCGCGCGTTCTGAGCCTCGCTTAACGTGCTGTCATGGCAGGCTCTGGCTTGCCGTGACAGCGCGGTGCGCGTACCATGAGGGCCGCAGCTGTCTCTTATGGAAAAAATGGCAATGAAGAACGAGAAATTAACGCAGGACGAGTACGACGCCCTGAGTGAAGTCAAACGCGGTAACAAGGGTGAGCGCGTGAGCGCCTGCGTCGGACGTAACACCAAACGTCTGGCGGGTCTGAAGCTGTTCACCATCGAAAGAAACGGTCGCATTCTGCTCAGCGAGAAAGGCGAGCAGGTGCTGTTCCTGCGCCGCTGTGTGCTGGCGATGCGCGCGCTGGCCAGCAATCCGGCGAGCGTACTGGAAGCCGACGTCGCCATGTTCCTTGGCAAAAAATCCCATATCACCGCGCTGCCCGAGGGCGGCTATTGCCTCAGCGATAAAGGCCGCGAAGCGTTGGCCGACATGGAGCTGCGCGGCATCTAGGCCATAAAAGCTAGGCCAGCAGCGGTTCATTTACGGTAATGTAATGGTATAAAACCTTTCGCCCACCTCACCGCTGCTGACGATGAAATTACATACGCTGCAGAAGTTCCGCAAACTATTCGGCATTCTGGTCGCCGCGGTGGCCGTGATGCTGGTGCTGGTGGTGCTGTTTGTAGCGCATGTATTGCAGGAAAGTCGCGAGCGCTACTATGCCAACGCTGCCGACACCGCCCACAATCTGACCATTTCGCTGGAAAACTTCCTGCAGTCGCATTTCGAAGAGGTCGATCTGGCGATGCGGCGTGCCGACGTCGAGTTCCGCAACATGCAACTCGAGCATCGCTACAGCGACGAAAAATTCAGTGCCTATGTGCGGACACTGCGCGAGCGTATCCCGAATGCCCAGGCGGTGCGTGGCGCCAACGCAGCCGGCAAGGTGATCTTCGGCGAGCAGATTGATCTGGCACGGCCACAGGACCTGACCATCCGCGAATTTTTCCAGCGCGCCAAGGCCGAACACGAACTGATTATCTCCATCCCCGTGAAGTCGCGCATTACCGGCGAATGGGTATTGCCCATGGCGTATCCGCTGACGGCCGCCGATGGCAGCTTCGGCGGCACCGTGTATGCACTGTTAAATAGTGAGCGGCTGACCGAACTGTTTTCCTCGCTCAATGTCGGGCCTAACGGGTCCATCGTGCTGCTGGATAACCGTCGCCGCGTGCTGCACCGGTATCCCTTTGTCGACGACATGCAGTTTGGCGCCACCATCGCCGTGGCACCGCAGACGCAGGCAATTCTGGAAGGCAAGCAGCGCGGCACGACTTACAACGTCATCAGTCCCCACGATGGGCGCGAACGGGCGCTCAGCATCGAACGCGTCGGCAGCTATCCGGTGGCGGTTCTGGTGGGACTGGCCAGCGAAGATTTTCTGCAACCGTGGCACCGTGAAGTGCGCAATGCCACGCTGTTTCTGGGCGGCGTGACGGTGATCGTGTTGTTGCTGCTGGCCAGCGTCTGGTATTCCATGCAGCGCCATTTCCAGTCACTGGTCAAACTGGTGGATACCGATCTGGCCTTGCAAGGCTCGCTGACCCAGTTGCAGGCCTCGGAAGCGCGCTGGCGCTCGCTGGCCGAGGGCTTGCCGCAAATGGTGTGGACCGTGACGCCGCAACTGCGGGTCGACTTTATGAGCCAGCACTGGGAGCGCTTCAGTGCCGTGCCATCGGCCCAGCTGATCGCGGCGGGCAACTGGGCGCCCGTGCTGCATCCGGACGATCGTGCGGCGGTGCTGGCTGAGTGGCAGCGCGCGGCCAATGCCGGTGACGTGTTCCGCTGCGATTGCCGCTTGCGCCGCCATGACGGCGAGTGGCGCATTTTTGATAACCACGCGCTGCCGCGCAAGGACGGTGCCGGTGTGATTCTGGGCTGGGTCGGCAGCAGCACCGATTGCACGGAAGCGCGCATGGCCCACGTGGCGCTGACGCAGGCCAATGCGGAGGCGCTGCAGGCCGGTCGCGCCAAGTCCGAGTTTGTCGCCAATATGAGTCATGAAATCCGTTCGCCGATGAACGCGGTGCTGGGCATGCTGCAACTGCTGCAGCAGACCGAAATGAGCGAGCGTCAGTGTGACTATGTGGCCAAGGCCCATGCGGCGGCCAGCGCCTTGCTGGGGCTGCTCAATGATGTGCTGGATTTTTCCAAGGTCGAGGCGGGCAAGCTGGAGCTCGATGCGCATCCGTTCCGGCTCGATAAACTGTGGCGCGATCTGGCGGTGATTCTGTCGGCAAATGTGGGCAACAAGGATATCGAAGTGCTGTTCCGTATCGATCCGGAATTGCCCGAAGTGGTGCAGGCCGATGCCTTGCGGCTGCAGCAGATTCTGCTTAATCTGGCCGGCAATGCGATTAAATTTACTACCCATGGTGAAGTGGTGCTGTCGGCCCGGCTGGCCGGACGCACGGCACACGGTCTGAGCATTGCGTTTGCGATCCGTGATAGCGGCATCGGCATCTCGCCGGAACAGTGCCAGTATATTTTTGAAGGGTTCGCGCAGGGCGAAGCGTCCACTGCGCGGCGCTACGGTGGCACCGGACTGGGGCTGGCGATCAGTCAGCGGCTGGTGCGCCTGATGGGCGGCACCTTGCGGGTCGAGAGCACGCTGGGGCAGGGCAGTCTGTTCGAGTTCGAACTGCCGGTCACGCTGGTCGCAGGCGAAGCGCAACGCCACGGCGATGCGCTTGCCATGCCTTTGCCGCTGCAGGGCATGCAGTGTCTGGTGGTCGATGATAACGACGTGGCGCGGCTGGTGCTCAGTGAAATGGCGCGCTCCTTTGGCTGGGAAGTGGAGCTGGCGGCCAGTGGCCAGCAGGCCCTGGCTGCCATCGAAGCGCGGCTGGCAGCACAGCGTTCGTATGATGTAGTGTTTGTCGACTGGCGCATGCCGGAGCTGGATGGCTGGGAAACCAGTTGCGCTATCCGCAAGCTGGCGGCGCCGGGCAAGATGCCGCTGATTGTGATGGTAACCGCGCATGACCGCGAGCTGCTGGCGCAGCGCCATCAGAGTCTGGCGCCGGTACTCGATGG
>JAIELO010000109.1 GCA_019752915.1 Burkholderiaceae bacterium | reverse complement strand
GCCATTTCTTCCACCAAGGCCGCATTCTGCTGAGTCACCTCGTCCATGCTGATCACCGCTTCGCCGACCTGTGCCACACCCTGTGCCTGCTCCGTGCTAGCGTTGCTGATCTCGCCCATGATCGCGGTCACCCGCTGAATACTGGCCACGGTTTCCGTCATTGTCGAACCGGCTTTGTCGACCAGCGCGGTGCCGAGTTCAACCCGCTCCACGCTGGCATTAATCAGGTGCTTGATTTCGCGTGCGGCCTCGGCACTGCGCGCGGCCAGACTGCGCACTTCGGTGGCGACCACCGCAAAACCGCGTCCCTGTTCGCCGGCACGCGCGGCTTCTACCGCCGCATTCAGGGCCAGGATATTGGTCTGGAACGCAATCCCGTCGATCACGCTGATGATGTCGCTGATCCGGCGGCTCGATTCATTGATGCCTTTCATCGTCTCGACGACTTCCCCGACCACCTCGCCCCCCTGAATCGCCACCGCCGACGCACTCGCCGCCAACTGGTTGGCCTGACGCGCCGACTCAGCATTCTGTTTCACGGTAGCACTTAACTGCTCCATACTGGCTGCCGTCTCTTCCAGCACACTGGCCTGCTGTTCGGTACGCGACGACAGATCGTGGTTTCCTTGCGCAATCTCGGCACTGGCAGTGGCGACACCCTCCGAGCCGCTGCGCACATTCGCCACGACACCGGCCAGTTTCACCCGCATCCCTTCCAGATTACTGAGCAAATGCCCCAGTTCATCGGTCCGGCTGACGTGCGCCACACGCGTCAGATCACCATCGGCAATACTTTGCGCCATCGCCACCGCCTCTTCCACCGGCCCAATCACACTGTTCGGAACGCGCATGATCAGCAGCAAGCCGATGGCAACAATACCGACCAGGACACCGATCGTCGCGCGTTCAGTGGCCGACACAAACTCGAGCACCTTGTCGGCCGATTTTGCTGTGCCCACCAGATTAAACTTCAATATCTGTTCCATGTCGGCATACGCAGCGCGGAACCGTGGCGGTCCATTGGCGATGTAATTCTGGACGGCCTCGCTGGACTGACCGGCGGCGCCCGCTTCAGCCTCGAGCGCCTTTAAGCCTTGCCGTGCGATCGCGAAATACGCATCCCGCTTGGCCTGATAATCCTTGTACATGGCACGCTCGGTCGGACCTTGCGGATCATCGGGCAGGTAGTCGTCGAGCGTCTTGACATACACCTCCGTGGTGCGGGCCAGCGCCGCTTCGATGTCGGCCAATCTGCGCGCAAACACGGCGGGATCCGACACATCATGGCGGGCCATGCGATCGCTGACCGCAAAATAGTGATCCGCGAGGAAGCCTTTCATATGGCCGAGGTTTTCGATCGCGGGCACCCAGGAAGTGCTGACCTGACCAGCCTCATACTTCGTGACGACGTTGCGGTAAAGTGAATACGCGGTGCTGAGCACGGACAGAATCAGAATCAGCGCCAGACCGCCAGTGATGCGGGCACGGATGCCCAGATTACTCAAATTCATATGATTGAAATCCAATGGGAGCCGAGACGGTTACAGTGTCACGTAATTGTGTACCCCAATGCAAGAGATTTTGTTAGCTTACGTCTTCGACGCATGCGCGCTGTTGTCCCGCCCAGAACATCGGTATGACATCAAAGAACAGCTTGCACCGGCCAATATCGAACAGTGCACCTCCCCTCAGAGCAACACCTCGCTCAAGTAAAATTGTTTGTGATTTTGCTTGCCCCGCCCAAGCCATGCCATACTTTGCCGTGTAACGAATTTCTTAGTCCTAGGCTAGCGTCGCAACATTGCAAGGAAAGCACATCTAATGGAGATGCCACGGGAAGCATTCCTCGAGGCGGTGATTGAGGCCGCAGACCTGGACGTCTGGGAAAACGAACTCGTCAGCGGACAAGTGACCCGCAAAGCCACCAAGATTTATGCCGAACTCGGTTACACCGAGCACGAGGCAGGCGACTGTATGGAAAACGTCTTTGCGATCATCCATCCGGACGATCTCGAGCGGATGCAAAATGCGCTGAATGACCATGCCAGCGGAAAGACCGCCAAATACCAATGCGAATTCCGAATCAAAGCAAAATCGGGCGCCTGGGTATGGTACGCCAACAGCGGAAAAATCGTGAAGCGGCCAGATTTTCCGGATGAGAAGCACTTGATTGGAATTACTTACAACATCCATGCAAGGCGACATCAAGAGGAAGAACTGAAGCGACTCAACCTCGAATTGGCAGCCCAGAAGGAACAGTTGGAGCAGCTGAACATCAGCCTGCACAACATTGCGATGACCGACGCGCTGACCCAGCTTCCCAACCGTCGTCTGCTCATCGATCGCGTGAACCAGGCGCTGTCCGGCGCAAAAAGAAGCCAGTACATCGGTGCACTGCTGTTTATTGACTCCGACAATTTCAAAAGCGTCAATGACCTGCACGGGCATGAGGCCGGTGATCTGTTGTTAAAGCAAATTGCCACGCGCCTGCGGGCAGCGGTCCGGGAAGCCGATACGGTGGCGCGCATTTCCGGTGACGAGTTTGTGGTGATGCTGGAAAACCTGAGCATCGACCCCGTCGAAGCCGCGCACAAAACGCGCGCTATTTCCGAGAAAATCCTGGAGTCTCTCAGCCAGCCGTATGCGCTGGGCGCCATTCAATACACCAATACCGTCAGCATCGGCGCAACCCTGATGAGCCAGGGCCATCAGAACTTCGATATTCTGTGCCACTCAGCCGACGCAGCCATGTATCAGGCGAAACGCGCGGGGCGCAATACGTTTAGGATGTTTTTGCATGACGAGTAATAAGGCTCGGCTGCTGCAGCCGAGCCGGATTATCACAGTACGATATCAGCAGGATCCAGCGACGTCACACCCACCAACGCAATCTGGAATTCAGCCGCCATATCCAGATCATTGCTGACATACAGCACGCCACCCTTGAACCACACGGCGCCGTTGGCATTGGTGCTACTCAATGTGGCGCCATCGCCGATAAAGACGAAGACATCATTGTCCCCATTGCCGATGCGGGCATCGATGGCGGACAAATCAATTTTATCGCCCGCAGCAAAACCAGTAATACGATATTGCTCGACATCTGAACGGTCCGATACCGACTCGCTACTGATTTTGAAAACATCTTTCGCGACGCTTCCCTGCAGCACATGCTCATCAAGGTCATGGCCCAGCGTTTTGCCGTCATCGTGACTGGTCTGGCTCAGCAAAAGACTGCCATCAGCGGCGCTATCGCTGCTGGATACTTTGACAAACACACCGTCACCATTGGCGTCCGCATAGACAGTTTTCTCGCTGATACCATGACTAGTTTCCGTCTTGACGATATTGCCGCCATCCACCGTCCAACGCTCATTGGCCTCGATATTTTCGAGCGACTTCAGGCCGTGCTCGATTTCATAAACCGCAGCAACATTGCCATTTACCACATCAAACTGATAGGCTTTTTGCGATACAGCGACCACTTCGTTAGTCGAAGACGTCACTGAATTTGTGACGAATACTGCATCGTTGCTGGTCGACTTGGCAAGCTTTGCGTAGATACCGTCGCCGTCCGGATCACTGTACACGGTCGTCTCGGTACGCCCATGTTCGCTCTCGGTCTTGACGATGCTGGACCCACTGACGCTCCACGCTTCATCCCGTTCCATTTTCTCCAGTGTAACGCGACCATTTTTTACTTCATACACTGCCGTGATCGCTCCATTCACGATATTGAATTGGTAGCCTTTCGCTGCGTCTTTGCTCATTGATGTCTCCTCAAAATTGGAAGCTTCAAGATAATGAGCTGAGATTAAGCAATTCTTACGCAAGCAATTCTTGATTTTCTTCGACAAAATCTGGGCAATCGCTGTTTCCGCTTGTCGCAGACGCAAGTGCGTGACAAAGCGTGAGATACATAAGGCGTGTAAAAATGCAGAAACTGAAAATTAATACTCATCTCCGGCTAGGGTTCGGCTTGCTCATGATGCTGCAGGCGATGATCTACTGCATTACACTGCGCGGAACTGGCGGCGGTATTCCGAAGGCGAGGTGCGCAGCGTGCTGCGGAAATGCTGGCGCAATGACAGTGCCGAACCAAACCCCGCTTGCTGCGCCACCATCTCGATCGATGCATCACTGCGCTCCAGCAAACGCTGGGCCTGCGTGAGCCGCTGACTCAGCAGCCATTGTTTGAAGGAGCTACCAGTCGCCAGTCGGAAGTGTCGCGTGAAATGGCGGCGGCTCATGGCGGCGCGCGCCGCCAGAGCATCGATGCTGTGCTGCTCCTGTAAATGGTGAGAAACCCAATCCATGACATCGGCAAACCGGTAATCACTGCGACTGACCGGTAGCGGGCGTTCGATGAACTGCGCCTGCCCACCCTGACGATGGGGCGCCACCACCAGTTGCC
>JAIELO010000381.1 GCA_019752915.1 Burkholderiaceae bacterium | reverse complement strand
CCGCCGGCGGGCTGGCGCCACAATCCCCGGCTGCTCGCCTCAACGGTACCCTGCTCGATGCGACCAACGAAGCGCTGGAGCATGAAGCGGCCAGCAACGATGCAGCCCCCGCCAGTGCTGCCGGCGCCGCCCCCTCAGGGGCGCCGGTACGCAGCGCACCGCCAGACGCCGCAGCGACGGACACGGCCATTGCACCACGCCTGCTGGCCCTGGCTGGCGCAACGGCGGTGCTGAGCGCCCTGCTGGTGCTGACCGGTCAGGCACTGTTCTTCAAACCCGTGGCGCCACCGGCACCCATCGTGCAGCAAGCCAAGCAGTTGACCGCAGCGCAGATCCTCGCACTCGACCGCGCCGACAAACTCGACAAAGCCATCCTCAAGCTCGACCCGAAAACCCGCGCCCAGTTGCAGGCCGAGTTAGCACGCTAGCCAAGCTGTCACGCGCACACCGCGTGACAGTTCAGCGCCCCAAGTCTCTCCGCCAAATCTCTCCGCCAAGCCCCGCAGCACCGGCATTCTCGGCTCGCCCCCTCGCATTCCAGCAGTCCGCGCACGACGTTGCGTCAGGACAACATCCCATCGCGATAAAGTGCCGCTGTAAGTTTTCCGAACGAAAAATCGATTATGTTTAGGACAGAGCGGCATGCCGTACGACTGCCCGTTCATCCACCGATACCGGGAGAACAAGATGGTAAAAAAAGCATCCTTGCACCTGCGCAGCATGCTGGCCCTGCTGGCCACCAGTAGCTGCATTCTGAGTCCGCTTCAGGCCCATGCCGACGACGCCGACTCCAGCCTGAAAATCAGCGGCTTTCTGTCACTGGTGGCCGGACGCACCAGCGGCGGCCAGCTGCCCGCCGACTATAGCGGCCCGACCAGCATCGATGGCCATGCCTGCCCCTGCTACACCGCCGACTGGGGCAATGCCGGCGTCTACACCAATTCCCTGTCGCTGCGCCCGGAATCGCGTGCCGGTGTGCAGCTCAAGTATGTGCTGACCCCGGAGCTAAATCTGGTTGGACAGGTGGTGGTGCGCGGTAGCGACACCAGCCCGAATCTGCAATGGGCCTATGCGAGCTACGCACCGTCCAAGAACCTCGAATTCCAGCTGGGCCGCAAGCGCATTCCGCTGTATTTCTATTCGGACTTCCAGGACATCGGCATGTCCTATCCGTGGATCGGCGTGCCGCCCGAACTGTATGGCTGGGAAGCGACCAACTACAACGGCGCCAGCGTACGCTACCGGACCAACCTCGCCGGCACCAATCTGGCGGTGGGACTGTTCGGCGGTAAGGAAACGGTCAAGGATGCCCTGTACCAGCGCCTGTTCTATAGCAGCGAAACCCGGGTCGAATGGAACCATCTGTTCGGTGCCGATCTGGAAGCCAGCCAGGGGCCTGTTACGGCGCGCGCCGTCTATATGCAGGCCGATGTTAAAACCAGCAATCCGCTGGTCGGCCTGAACGACAAGGCCAAATTGCGTGCCTATGGTCTGGCCACCAATCTGGATCTGGATGAATGGTTCGTCCTCACCGAAGTGACCCAGCTGACCCGCGACTTCGAAGCCGGCTACAAGATCACCGCACCGGCCTACACGCTGGGCGCTGGCTACCACTATGGCGAGTGGACCCCGTTCCTGAACTTTGCCAGCTACAAGGAAAAAACCACCAACCGCGCGCTGTATGCACCGCAGAGCTATAAGCGCTGGTCGCTCACCCTGCGCTATGACCTGGGGATCCGTAGCGCTGTCAAAGCGCAGATCGACCGCAACAAGGATGTGACGCGCAACTTTGGCGGCGACACCACCATCATGCGCCTGTCCTACGACCACCTGTTCTGAACCCTGCAGAGGAGAAAACCATGAATCAGCTATGCACTTTTCTGGCCCGCGGGGCTGCTCTATGTGGCGCACTATTGCTGGTAGCCCCTGCCAGTGCGGAAATCGTCGTCATCACCAGTCCCGCGAATCAGGCTTCGCGCATGTTCTCGGAGCAGGCAGCCCAGTTCTTCATGGGGCAGTCCAACCAGTTCACCCCCATCGAACAGGGCAAGGAATCGCCGATCCGGCGCGAGTTCTACCAGAAGCTCTCCAACAAATCCGTGTCGCAGGTGGAAGCAGCCTGGGCCAAGATCGAGTTTGCCGGTAAAGGCACGGCGCCCAAGTCCTATGCGACGGATGCGGCCGTGAAAAAAGCCGTAGCGGCCGATCCTACGGCGATCGGCTATATCAACAAAGCGTCAGTGGATGATTCGATTAAAGTATTACTGACGCTGCAATAACTGCCAAGCATCCATACCGGCCATCCGAACCGGCCACGATGCAGCCCGCGCGGCTGCATCTTTTTTCTGCTAACATGTGAACACCTATTCACTTGTTAGCATTATGAGCTGCCACCACGACATCAGCACCTGCGATCCCGCCATCGCCCAGCTAGCCGATCTGTTTCACCTGCTCGGCGACCCGACCCGTTTGCGCATCGTACTGGCCTGCCTGAGCGCACCCATTGCCGTGAGCGACATCGCCACCACGCTCGAGCTGAGCAGCTCGCTGGTCAGTCACCACCTGCGTCTGCTGCGCGCGGCCCGCATCGTCAAATCCGAGCGTCAGGGCAAGCAGGTATTCTATTCCGCCGCCGATGCCCACATCAGCGGCGTCCTCAACGATATGCTGGAACACATCGCCGAACCAGCCAACGGGAGCGAAGCATGAGCCAGCACCACGATCACGACCATGATCACCCGCATGACCACGCGCCGCAGCACCAGCACGGCACAGCCGCCGCCAAGTCCTGCAGCCACGGGCATGATCACGGCCACGATCACGCACATGGCCACGGCCACGGCCATCACCACCATGGCGATCCCAACACCATGGGACGCGCATTCGCGATCGCCATTGCGCTCAACACGGCGTTTGTCGGCATCGAATTCGGTTACGGTTTTCTGGCCAACTCCACCGCCCTGATGGCCGATGCCGGCCACAATCTGTCGGACGTACTGGGGCTGATGCTGGCCTGGGGCGCGGCGATTCTGGCGCGCCGTCTGCCCAATGGCCGCTATACCTACGGCCTGCGCAGCACCTCCATGCTGGCTGCGCTGTTCAACGCCATGCTGCTGATGGTGGCGTGCGGCGGGATCGCCTGGGAAGCCGTGCAGCAACTGCTGCACCCATCACCGGTAGGCGGCCTGACGGTCTCCATCGTGGCCGGTATCGGCATACTGATCAACGGTTTCTCGGCCTGGCTATTCATGTCCGGCAGCAAGGATGACATCAACATCCGCGGCGCCTATCTGCACATGGCCGCCGATGCGGCGATTTCGCTGGGCGTGCTGGTGGCCGGTGTGGCCGTGATGTATACGGGATGGAACTGGCTGGACCCGCTGGTCAGTATGCTGATCGTCGGCTTTATCGTCTACAGCACCTGGGCGCTGCTGAAACAGTCACTGCGCCTGATGATGGCCGCCGTGCCGGACCATATCGATGACGCCGCCATCACCCATTTCCTGCAACAGCAGCCGGGCGTGAGTGCCGTACACGATCTGCACATCTGGGCCATGAGCACCACCGAAACGGCACTCACGGTGCAACTGGTCACGCCGCAGGGCCATCCCGGCGATGCCGCGCTGGACGCCATCAGTGCCCAGCTGCGCGCGGATTACGCGATCCACCACAGCACGCTGCAGATCCGGCTCGGCGCTAACGCCCAGACTTGCAGCCTGCTGAGCGCGGCACACTAAACGGCAGCGGATAGGACCGGCGGCCATGCGCCGCCGACATATTGCAGCGCTGACGCGGGCGCTCCTTCACAGCAGCGGGAGCCCGCGTCGCGTTTAGTCCGCCAGACCGGCGTACAGTGGCGTACTCAGATAGCGTTCGCCGAACGATGGAATAATGGTGACGATAATCTTGTCGGCATTTTCCGGACGACGCGCCACTTGCACGGCGGCCCACAGTGCGGCACCGGCGGAGATCCCCACCAGCAAGCCTTCCTGACGGGCTGCCTGCTGCGCCGTTTCAAACGCGTCCTCATTGCGCACCGTCACCACTTCGTCATACACCCCCGTATTCAGCACGGCCGGTACGAAACCGGCGCCGATGCCCTGCAGCGGGTGTGGTCCCTTGGTGCCCTGCGACAGCATGGGCGACGCCGCCGGTTCTACCGCCACGCAGCGGAACGCCGGGTTGCGCTGCTTGAGTACTTCGCCCACCCCGGTAATCGTGCCACCGGTACCGACACCGGCCACCAGAATATCGACGCGACCATCGGTATCGGCCCAGATTTCTTCGGCCGTGGTGCGGCGATGCACTTCCGGATTGGCGGGATTGTTGAATTGCTGGGGAATCAGGTAACGGCTATCGGCCGCAGCCAGTTGCTCGGCCTTGGCAATCGCGCCCAGCATGCCTTCGCTGCCGGGG
>JAIELO010000078.1 GCA_019752915.1 Burkholderiaceae bacterium | reverse complement strand
AGATTCAGGTGCGGCAGACCGCCCGGAATTGCACCGGTAGTACGCACGCCTTGCTGCGCCAGACCGGTGCAGGCCATCAGCGCGATCCCGCCCAGCACCACCAGCATGGGCGCCAGCTTGGCGGCGATATCGGCCACGCTGGCCGACACGCCACAACGCACCAGCACCCGCGCCAGATACAGGCGCGCCAGCACCAGCAGCAGCAAGGCGCCCAGCCCCAGCGCGGCACTTGGCGTATGCCAGTGTGGCAGCGCGGCGCCGAGCAGCGTATGCAACTGGTCATAGGCGATCAGCAACGCCGAGCCGACGGTGAAGCCGTTCATCACGGGACGGGAAAAGAAATTGGCGAGAAACCCCAGTCGCAGCAGGCCGCATACCAGCAGCACCACACCGGACACCAGCGCCAGTTGCGCCGCCAGCACCACCGCCAGCGTGGAACCGGGGGCTGCCAGCGGGGCAATCACGGTCGCCGTCATCAGCGAAATAATCGCCATCGGCCCGACCGACTGGGTCATGCTGCTGCCGAACAGCGCATAGATAATAGGAGGCAGGATGCTGGCATAGATCCCGACCACCGGCGGTAGGCCGGCCACCAGCGCATACGCGGTGCCTTGCGGGATCATCATCATGGCCACCACCAGGCCGGCCGATAGATCGCCAGCGAGGTAAGCGCGCCGGTAGTGTCTTAGCCAAAACAGCATAAATTATCCAGGGTACCGAAAAAATACCGCAAGACTACGCCATCAGCCGCCGCAGGTCTAGCCTGGGCTAAGAACAAGACTGCTAATCGGCCAGTTCGATACAGCAGCGCCCCACCCGCTTGGCGCGTTGCAGCGCCACGTCGAGACGCTCCAGTACTGCTGCCACGCCATCGTCGCTGCGGGTCTGGCTCACGCTCAGACTGATCACCACCGTCGCTTCGCTCGGCAGATCGGCTTCCATGATGGCCTTGCGCAGCTTCTCGGCCAGTCGCATGGCGTCCACCGCATTGGTATGGGTGGCAATCACGATGAACTGTTCGCCCTGCATGCGGGCCAGCAGATCGGAGGTACGCAGACGTTCTTTAACGATCGCCGCCACGCTGCGCAGCACCGCGTCGCCCACATTCGAGCCGTAGATATCATTATCGGACTGGAAGCCCACCACATCGAACGACAGCACTGCCAGCGCAATCCCGTAGCGGCGCGCACGGCGCAGTTCATGATCGAGCATTTCTTCGCCGGCGCGACGATTGGCCGCACCGGTCAGCGTATCGACGGTACTCATTTGCGACAGCTGGCCGTTTAATTCTTCGTTCTGGTGCTGCAGCGCGCTCATGCCCATCGCAAAGCTGATGATCTGGGCCAGACCGTTAAAGCAGGCGAACTGCTCGCGCGAGAACATGATGTGGCGATCGAACATCAGGCAGATGGCACCGATCTCCGGGCCGCCCGGCGCAGCGCGCAGCGGCAGCGACAGCACCATGCGCACACCGCGATCATGCAGCGCCATGGCAAATTCGGGATTGCCGGCTTTTTCCGGCGCATCGAGCAGCATCAGTTCACCACGGGCCACCGACAGTAGCGGCGGGAAAATGTCACGCAGTGGCGACTGCAGCAGACGGTCGCGCCGTTGCAGCAAACGGGTCAGATCAAGATGGTTGCGTGACTCCTGCGCCAGCAACTGCAGGTCGCCACGCTCTTTCATGTGTAGCACGGCGGTGTGACGCACCCCGGGGAAATTGCACAGCGCCAGACAGATGTGCGCAGCCATCGTCTCGACGGGCTCGATGCTGGCCAGTGCGCGTTGCAGACTGCGCTGCACGCCTAGTACATCACGCAACTCTTTTTCCTTGTCCAGCAACTGCTGCTGCAGCGCCGCTGCCGCATCGACCGGCTGGCTCAGTGCTTGTGCCACGGCCTGACGCAGTTCATCGTCGATCAGCGGGCAGATGCGGTAGTCAAACTGGCCAAACGTCATCAGCTCCGGCAACCATGCCGTGTGATCGTAGGGGCACAGCACCAGCACCGGCGCACCGGCGCGGCTGCGGATCAGTGTGCCGATACCGGCCAGTTCATTGAGGTACTGGTAACCATTCAGATCGAGCACCAGCAGGTCGGGCTGACGCTGCGCCAGCTGGGACACCACCTGTTCCAGCTGTTCGGCCAGATTCAACTGCGCGAACATTTCGCCACAGAGCGCCTGAAAAGCCATGCGCTGGACGCTATCGGTACTGAAAAACACGCCCGCACTTACGCTACGACCCGCCATCTTGCACTCCTGCATCAACCAAAAGAATTAAAAAAAACTGACTTGCATAAGTTTGACACAACATTCACGAATAGCAACTTTTTTTGTCATTTAGATCAAAATATTTCCTAGGAAACTTTTTTTGAGCCATATTGTGTTGCTTTTTTGTGAACAAAATCGCATCAGACGTCAGCCTGCCCGCCGCACGGCACACGGCCGGGCGGACGAACACAGCAGTACAGTTGAAGGGGGTGTAGCGGCACGCACGGCAGACGCGAGCGCCTTTGAATCAGCGTTGCTGACGACGGCGGGCAGTCCAGCCCAGCAGACCCAGACCGGCCAGCAGCATGGCGTAGGTCTCAGGTTCCGGTACCGGCGTGATGTTGGTGCCGCCATCGACAACCGGGGTCACCGTCAGCGAGGTCAGCGTACCGTTGGCACCCATCATGGCGTGCGTGGCAACCGACGAGTAGGTGTAGTAGAAGGTCGAACTATTGAACGCGGCAAAATCCAGACTGGCAGGGATCGCATCGCTGCTGAACGCGGTACCGCTGGCATCGAACAGATTCAATGCCATCAATTGCGTCGCGACGGCATTGGCACTGACGCTGGCAATGCCGAAACTATCGGCGCCGCCCAGACTCGCGGCATTATTTGCCACCTGCACATTGGTGCTGGTCTGCGCCTGATCCAGCGCAATCGACTGCTGGCCGATGGCAGCGCTCAGCGTATTCTGTGCCAGCGGTGCGGCGTACATCGGCACACCGCTAAAATTACCGAACTGCGCAGTGGTCGTATCGTAGGTGAAGTGACCACGGATCACATCGCCAACTGTCACGGTGCTACCGGACAGTTTGCTGCTATTTACCGGCCCGCCGCTGAAGGTCAGCGGCGAGAACTCCACCATTTCCTGAATCTTTGCAGTGAAATCGAACTGCAGCACAGTAGCGTTGGCGGAACCAGTCAGCGCCAGAGCGGCCAGAAACAGAGGCAATTTTTTCATCACAAGTACTCCAGAAATCGTGTAGATGCGTCATTAAAACATTCACAACAACTGTTGTCAAGCGATAATATAAGTTATCTTAAAGCAATTACTCTAAAGACGATAAAAAGCGGGGTTAGATCGGGCAAAGTGCAGGCTCAAGCGGTACTTCCGCTGAGATTACAACTTGCCCGGCCCGACCCCGCCCGGTACGCTGGTACTGCCGCCGCTTAGTGTGCGCCGCTTACTGACGCGCTAACTGCTGGCCAGTCGGCGCAGGTCCCCAGCCGCCACCCAATGCACGGATCAGCGCAACGGTGGTACTGGCGCGGCTGCCGCGCAATTGCACCACGCTGCGCTCGGCGGCAGCCTGATTGCGCTGCGCATCAAGCAGATCGAGGTAACTGGAACGACCGGCGTTATACAGTTTCTGCGCCAGTTCGGCCGAACGGCGTGCCGACACCAGTGCCTGCTCCAGTTGAATCATCTGATCCGACTGTATCCGCAAACCGGCCAGATTATCTTCCACTTCGGCGAAGGCCTGCAGCACGCTCTGGCGATAACTGCCCACCGATTCTTCCAGCGCAGCTTCAGCACGGCTGATATTGGCCTGATTGCGGCCACCATCGATCAGCGGCATCGACATCATGGCACCCAGCACCCACGAGCGGCTACTCCATTTGAACACCTCCGCCACCGTGCCGCCGGAAGCACCGGCGGCAGCGGCATTCAGGGTCAGCGCCGGGAACATGGCCGAACGGGCCACGCCGATGCGGGCGTTGGCCGCTTCCATGCTGCGCTGTGCTGCGGCAATGTCAGGACGACGCTCCAGCAAAGTCGATGGCAGGCCGAGTGGCACTTCCGGCAACAGCGCGCTGTCACTGAGCGGGCTGGCTGCGGCCGCGTAGCTGGCCGCCGGTTTGCCCAGCAAGACTGCCAGCGCATGCTCCGTGGTGGCGCGCTGGCGCTGCAGCCCGATCGCTTCGGCGCGGGCATTGGCCAGTTCCGTTCTGGCCCGTGCCAGATCGAATTCGCCGATATCGCCCAGATCGAAGCGGCGCTGGTTCACTTTGACGTTCTCTTCACGGGTCTGCACGGTGCGGTTCAGCGTTTCCAGCTCGGCGTCGGTCGAACGCAGACGGAAATAGGTCTGCGCCACGTCGGCCTGCACGGCCAGCAGCACCGAGCGGTAAGTCGCTTCCACCGAGGCGGCATCGCTGCGCGCCGCACTGACGTTGCTC
>JAIELO010000106.1 GCA_019752915.1 Burkholderiaceae bacterium | reverse complement strand
ATCACGCTGCCGCCGCCATACTCGACATCATCTTGCGCGACGAAGTCGGGCACGTGGAAATCGGTAACCGCTGGTTTTCCTTCCTGTGTCTGGAACGCGGTCTGGCGCTACGTCCGACCTATGCCGAACTGGCGCTACGCTACAAAGCGCCCACCCCACGCGGCCCGTTCAATATCGAGGCGCGCTTACGTGCCGGCTTTAGCGCCGAAGAAGTCGCCGCTCTGGGTGCTGCGCCGCCAGGCCGCCCATAAACCTTGAACGCCGGGAAAACTACAGCATCGATGGAAATATTCCTTGCCTCATGAGAAAACAGTGACATTTGGTGATATTTCTTAGAGATAAAAAGCGTAGAGTTAGTATCTAAGCTACAGTTTTTCATCTACTTTATGTCTGCAACAGACGACATTATGGGTTCCGACCACGCCCGGCTCGACGGGCTGGCACTGCACAGCCGCGAATTACTGGCCTCATTAGTGGCGTCGTCCAACGACGCCATCATTACCAAGACGCTGGACGGTATCGTCACGAGCTGGAATCCCGCCGCAGAACAGATCTTTGGCTTTTCCGCGACCGAGATGCTGGGACATTCCGTGGATAAGCTACTGCCGCCCGAGCGGATCGCCGAGGAACAGCAGATTCTCGCCAGCATAGCGCTAGGCAAGCGGGTCGAACATTTCGAAACCCTGCGGATTTGCAAAAATGGCCGGCAAATTGCCGTGTCCGTCACCGTCTCGCCCATCATCGATGCCAATGGCACCGTCATCGGTGCTTCAAAAATTGCCCGCGACATCACGGAAAAACGGCGTGCAGAAGACGAGTTGCAGGCCTACCGTTTGCAGCTACAGCGCAAAATCAGCGAAACCACCGGCGAACTGTCGGCCATCGTGCAGACTGCTGCCAACGCGATCATCACCACCGATGCGGCAGGCTTGATTGATGTGTTCAATCCGGCTGCCGAGGAGATGTTCGGTTGGCGCCATACGGAAATGCGCGGCAAGAGCGTGGCGTGCCTGATGCCAGAGCAGCATGCGGGGAGCCATCAGCGCTATTTCCAGCGTGCCGAGCAGAGTAGCCGTCACCAATCCATCGGGCTCGACGGTCTGGTGCGCGCGCGGCGCCGCAATGGCGAAACCTTTCCCGTATCAATTGCGCTCGGGCATACCGAGCTCACCCCGGGCCAGCCTTATTTTGTCGCCTTTATCACCGACATCAGCGCCCAGCGCAGCATCGAAGAGGATTTACGCCGTGCCAAGGATCAGGCGGAAGCTGCGGTACGCGCCAAAGCCAGTTTTCTGGCCAATATGAGCCACGAAATCCGCACCCCGATGAATGCCATTATCGGATTTTCCGAGCTGGTGCTACGCGAGGCCGGCCTGTCGAGCTCGGCCCGCGAGCATGTACATACCGTGCACCAGTCAGCGCGCGATCTGCTCAGCATCATCAATGACATTCTGGATTATTCGAAGATCGAAGGCGGCAAAACCGAGATCGAGCAGTTACCGTTCAGCCTTGCCCATCTGCTGCGCGACGTACTCAAGCTGCTCGATCCCGATGCGCGCCACAAGCAACTCGCACTCCAGGTGGAATTGGCACCGGACTTACCACCGGTCAGCCTCGGCGACCCCACCCGTATCCGCCAGATCCTCCTGAATCTGGTCGGCAACGCCATCAAATTTACCCATGCAGGCAATGTCACGATCCGGATCGACCTGCAAGCCGACCATGTCATGCACTTTGCCGTGCGCGACACCGGCATCGGCATGACGCAGGCCCAGCTCGACAAAGTCTTCGATTCCTTCACGCAGGCCGACGTCAGCACCACCCGCCGCTTTGGCGGAACAGGACTGGGCACCACGATTTGCCGCAATCTGGTCGAGCTCATGCACGGAAAAATCTGGGCCGAAAGTCGCTACGGGCAGGGCTCGACATTCCACTTTACCTTGCCACTACCGGCCATCAGCAATCCGGCCAGCGCGGTGCTGCTGGAATCCCATCAGGATGAACTCAGCAGCCGCACCCCGCGCGCGTTCCGCATTCTGCTGGCCGAAGACGTTGCCACCAACGCCAGACTGGTATCGCTACGCCTTACCCAGCTGGGCCATGACGTAGTGTGGAAAGAAAATGGCCGGCTGACGGTCGACGCCTGTCTACGGGAAGACTTCGATGTCATTCTGATGGATGTGATGATGCCGGACATGGATGGACTGGAAGCTACCCGCGCCATCCGCCAGATGCGCCCGTCCACCGCGCCCCATCTGCCGATCATCGCACTCACCGCCAGCGTCTTACCGGAAGACCACCGGCGTTGTCTGGACGCGGGCATGGATAGCGTGCTGGGCAAACCGATCGATCTGGGGGAAATCTGCAGCCACATGGAACAGCTGGTGCCGCGCGGGCGCGGGCGCTTCAACAGCAGCATCGCTCCGGCGCCGGAATTGCGTATCCCGCCCGCACTGCAAGCACTGGCACCACTGGTCGACCTGCCGCGTGCGCTGCGGCTATGGGGCGACGCCACCGTCTATCAGGCAGCCCTGCAGGAGTTCTGCAGAACCCATCGCAGCGACGCTGCACGCATCGCCGAACACCTGACGGTCGCACCGGAACTAGCGCGGCGCACTGCCCATGCGCTCAAAGGTGTGGCCGGCAATCTGCATCTGGCCGAAGTCGCCAGCCTGGCGGCCTATGTCGACACCGCGCTGAAAGCGGGTGATCGCGGCGAGGCGGCTGCGCAGACGGAACAACTACAGATGGCGCTGGAACGCTTGCTGGGTCTGGTCGATAGCGCACTGCCATCTGCGCTGAGCGCGCTCCCCGTGCTGGAATCCATCAGCGCGGCCGAACTGGTGCAGCTGCTTCAGGACCTGCGTGCCGCACTGGACCTGTTCAATCCCGACAGCGTCAACCCCATGCTGACACAGCTGATTCATGTCATGCCGGCACAGCAGATCCACCCGGTAGTGCTGGCGGTCCAGCATTTCGATTTCGAACTGGCAGCGAGCCTGACCGATCAGCTCATTCTCCAGCCGCGAGGCATGCAGTGATGCAGAAAGTCATCCTTGCCATCGACGATGAACCCAACAACCTCAACCTGCTGCTGCAGGTGATGCGTGACAAGTATCGTCTGGTGTTTGCCAATAGCGGCGCCAAAGGGCTGGAACTGGCCGAACGTATCCGTCCCGACCTGATTCTGCTCGATATCATGATGCCCGGGCTGGATGGTTACGCCGTGTGCCGGCGCCTGAAAGCCGATGCCCGTCTGAGCCACATTCCGGTGATCTTCCTGACCGCCATGACCAGTACCGAAGACGAAGCGCACGGCTTCGATGCCGGCGCTGTCGATTACGTTCAGAAGCCGATCTCTGTGCCGATACTGTTGCGCCGGGTGGCCACCCATCTATCGCTGGTGCATCTGAACGATGTGGCGCGGGCGCGCCGCGAAGCGGTCTATATGCTGGGCGAAGCAGGGCACTACAACGATAACGATACGGGCGCACACATCTGGCGCATGGCCGCCTATGCCTGCACGCTGGCGCGCACACTGGGCTGGCCAGCGGAACGCATCGAACAGCTGGAACTGGCCGCACCACTGCATGACACCGGCAAGATCGGCGTACCGAGCGAAATTCTAAAAGCCCCGCGCGCGCTGACAAAAGAGGAGTGGGTACTGATGCGCCGCCACACCGAGATCGGCGCGCAGATCCTACAGAACGGCAATGGCGAGATCTTCGTCATGGCGCGTGACGTGGCGCTCTCGCACCACGAGCGCTGGGATGGCGCTGGTTACCCGCATGGCCTGCGCGGCGCTGCCATCCCCGAAGCAGCTCGCCTCGTTGCTGTGGCCGACGTATTTGATGCGCTCACCATGCAGCGCCCGTATAAGACGGCATGGAGTCTGCCCGATACCTGCGCGCACATTCTGGCTGGCGCAGGCCAGCACTTCGACCCGGAAATGGTGGCGGCCTTCGAGGCCGCACTGCCCGAACTTCTGCGCATCAAGGGCGAATGGAATAGTCCGCCCGATGGCACCGGGTTGCCCTCCTGAATCGTGGAAAGCGGCGATTAGACGCAAACTGAACTGTCACGATCCGGCTTGATATACATCAAAGATTATGCGAGTTAACTTCTCTAGACTTTACTCGTTGCCACAAGAAAAATAACTAAACGTGGGTGCTTTGCGGCGACATCCAGGCACCACGTTTGCTATCTATGGAGTCTTTTATGTCTTTCAATCATGTTGTCGCGTGGATCGATCATTCCGAAGCGCATGTCATTCATTTCAACGCTGAAGCCGCCGACAGCGAGGTCATCAAGACCCACTCGAAACACTCCCATCTGCATGGCAAATCCGGTTCGACCGGTGCTGGCCGCACGCCGGAAAGCAAGCAGTATTTTGACGATGTGTCGCAAGCCTTGAGCGGTAGCAGCGAAATTCTGATCGTCGGCCCGGGTCAGGAAAAACTGGAACTGA
>JAIELO010000092.1 GCA_019752915.1 Burkholderiaceae bacterium | reverse complement strand
CTCGAAAAGAAAACAGCAGAACTGCGGGCCGCGCCGAACCAGCAACTACTGCAGGCGCTCGCGGACAAACTTGCCCAGCGGAGTTGGGTTGATCCCGAAGCCGCGCAGCAGCGTGTGCTGCAGGAAGTTGCGCTGGCGCAGGCAGCGCATTCTGGCCATCAGCCAGATGCCCCGCAGGGCAGGCAGGCTCGGATTCATGCGGCAGCAGCGCTGTCAGCGTCGGTGATTTTCAGGAACACGTCTTCCAGCGAACCGCTGGCCGAGGCTTGCGCGCGCACTTCGTCCAGCGTACCGGTCGCCACCAGCAGGCCGTGGTGAATGATACCGACCCGGTCGCACAGCTTTTCCGCCATGTCCAGCAGATGGGTGGAGACGAAGATGGTGACACCGCTGGCGGCCGCCGCCAGCAAGCGCTCCTGCACATCGCGGGCGGCGCGCGGATCGAGTCCGTTGATCGGTTCGTCGAGGATCAGCACGGCCGGATCATGGATCAGCGCACAAGCCAGTCCGAGGCGTTTTTTCATGCCCAGCGAATAGTTGACGGCATAGTCCTGCGCCGCTTCCTGCAGACCGAATTCGTCCAGCAGGCGGGCGCTGCGGCTACGTGCGTCGGCGCGGCTGTAGCCGTGCATCTCGGCGACGAATTGCAGGATCTCGCTGCCGCGCAGGTAGTCATAGAACACTGGCGTATCGGGCAGGTAACCGACCCGGCGTTTGACTTCGGTGGCATCGGACTGACCATCGAGGCCGTCGATCAGTACCCGGCCGCCGGTGGGCACGAGGATGCCCATCAACATGCGGATGGTGGTGGTTTTGCCGGCGCCGTTAGGGCCGAGGAAGCCGAATACTTCGCCGCGGCGTACCGTCAGCGTGAGGGGGTGGACGGCGTGGAATGCGCCATAGCTTTTGGCCAGTGCTTCGAATGCAATCATGCCGCCTCGCGTGCCGCGCGCCGATGGTGCGTTGGGCAATGTTGAATAATATTCTATTCATCATAACATTGCCCGCTCTGGCAGGCGAGCAGTGGGCAGACGCGGGCCGGCGGCTGCGGGCGATGGGTGCTCAGCGCCGCCCAACGCCCGGGTGGGTTCAGTGCGCGGGGTACAAGCTCATGCCGAAGCGTTCGGTACGCGGCAGCCAGTTGCCTTCAATGTCGGCCGAGGCCAGTACCCGTTCGGCACGGCCGATCAGCAGGGCGCGCGGCACCGTGCCGATATAGCGCGAGTCGGCGCTGTTGTCACGGTTATCGCCCAGCATCATGTACTGGCCAGCCGGAATCACGATCGGGGCCATGTCGCGGCGCGCTTGTACCTGCGGCATCAGCTGGATGGTGTGCGGGCGGCTGCCCGCCAGGGTTTCACCGACCTGCAAAGCGGTCAGCTGGCCGACGCCGCGGATGGTTTCGGCGCTGCGCACCACGCCGTCGTAAGCGGCGAGCTGACCGTTGATGATTAATTGTTCATTGCGCATTTCCACGCGGTCACCGGGCAGGGCGATGAGCCGTTTAATCAGGCGCGTGCCGTCGCGCGGCGAGGAGAAGGTGACGATGTCGCCGCGTTGCGGCTCACCGGTCTGGCCCAGCACGATGTCGGTCAGCGGCAGCTTGACGTTGTAAGCCAGCCGGTTGACGAACACCACGTCGCCTTCCAGCAGGTTGGGGTGCATCGAAGCAGAGGGAATCGGATTCCAGTCCGCCACGGCGGTGCGGAAGATGCCGAACAGCATCAGGAACAGTACAAAGCCTTTGTTGGCACGCATCCAGTTTTTCATCGCAACTCCCGGTTAGTGAAGTTGCCAGTGTGTTGGCGCAGTCTTAAACGCGGCTTAGTGTTGCGCGCTAGCGCCACCGGGCACCCGCTCCGGGTGTGGCTCGGGAGCGGTCAGTGGCAGCGTCAGCAGGAAGCGGCAGCCTTGCCCCGGTGCCGACTCCAGCACGATATCGCCGCCCAGTGCGCCATGCACCAGACTGTACACAATGTACAGACCGAGTCCGGAACCGCCCTGACCGAAGCGGGTAGTGAAGAAAGGATCGAAGGCGCGCTGCGCGGTGTCGGCCGACATGCCCGCGCCATCGTCGCTGAACTCCAGCAGCACATGGCTGTCGGGGCGTTCCGCTGCCGGGCGTGCGCTCAGGCGGATCTGCAGTGCGCTGCGCCCCGGCAGGCCGTGGATGGCGGCGTTCTGCAGCAGATTGGCGAGGGTCTGTTCCAGCGGGCCGGGGAAGCTGTCGAGTTCTATGCTGTCCGGCACTTGCAGGTCGATCTGGATGGGCTGACGCTTCAGGTTCAGCGCGACCATGGAGACCGCGTCGGTCACCACCTCGGCCAGTGTGAAGCGGCGCCGCAGCATGCTGGTCTGATCGACGGCGACCTGTTTGAAGCTGGTGATCAGTTGCGAGGCGCGGTCGGCATTGCGCTGGATCAGTTCGGCCGCTTCGCGGCTGTTGGCAAGAAAATCGGTGAGCTGGGTCTTGCGCAGCGTACCACTTTCGCTGGCTACCAGCATGCTGCGCACATGGTCGAGCAAGGTACTGGCGGTGGTCAGGGTATTGCCGATCGGCGTATTCAATTCGTGTGCCACGCCGGCCACCAGACCGCCCAGCGCGGCCAGTTTTTCCGACTGCAGCAAGTGTTCCTGGGTCTGTTTCAGATGGTCAAGCGCCTGCTGCAGATCGCGATTGCTGGCATCGGCATCAGCCTTGGCGCGTGTCAGCGCCAGACTGGCCAGCTTGCGTTCGGTAATGTCGGCCACGCTGCCTATCATGCGCAGCGGCTGGCCGCTGGCGTCGCGCTCGGTGACGTCGCCGCGGTCGTGTACCCAGATCAGACTGCCGTCACACTGCAGCATGCGGTGTTCATGGCAGTAGGTTTCGCCACTGCTCAGGCTGTGTCCGATGGCGGCCTGTACGCTGGCACGGTCGTCCGGATGGATGTGCTCCATGAACGTGCTGATGGCATGCTGGCCTTCCTGCGCGGGGTAGCCGAACATTTCCGCCCAGCGGGTATTGTTGTACATGCTGTCCTCGCGCAGATCCCAGTCCCAGATGCCGTCGCCGGTGGTGTCGAGCACGGCGCGCAAACGCTGTTCGTTGATGCGCAGTTCGTGCTGCGCGGTTTGCAGCTGGGCGGTACGGCGTTCGACCTGCGCTTCGAGGGTGGTGTTGAGGTGGCGGATTTCCGCTTCATTACGCTTGCGCTGGCTGATGTCGCGGATCAGCCAGATGGCGGCACGGCGCCCGTGCAGGGCGATCTGGCTGGCCGAGATTTCGCAGGTCAGGTACTGGCCGTCACGCAGCCGGCAATCGCGTTCGATGCTGGCCAGCGTGCCGGCCGCTGCGAGCTGTTCGATCAGGGTCGGGGTCAAGCCGGGCGCCTCGAATATCTGCAACTGCGCGCTGGTGCGCCCCAGCACTTCGGCTTTGCGATAGCCGAACACCTGTTCCCAGCGCCGGTTGACGTCCAGATAGCCAGCACTGTCGAGGTCGATCAGTGCCATCGGTTCCGGCAGCAGATCGAGCGTGGTCAGTAGCAAAGCCTGCTGTTCGCGCAAGGCGGCATCGGCGACGCTGCGGGCGTGTAATTCGCGCGCCAGCGTGTCGCGCAGACGGTTCAGGCTGACCGACAGCAGCACCACGCCGACCAGCGTGAAGGGCAGGGCGGAGAAGTAGCGCACCAGTGCTGCATCCATGCCATAGGCCAGCATTGCGGTCAGCGACAGGGGCTGGATGCACAGTACCACGCACAGCAATTGGTGGCCGGCGTGGCGCTCGCTGCGTGCCGCCTGCGCCGCTTGCCACGCGCAGTACAGGAAGATGGCGACTGAACACAGATCGCCGACCAGCGCAAACTGGCGCGCCAGCAGCACCACGATCAGTAGCAGCACTGGCCAGAGCAGCAGGAATTCTTTCAGGCTACTGTAGCGCTGGCGTCCCGTATAGGCGCGCAGACCGACCGTCAGTGCGCTCAGACAGGCAAAGCCGGTCAGCAGCAGGAATAGCGCCACCGGCTTGGGCGCACCGATCAGGGCGCCGTGTACCAGAAAGGGCGTGATCAGGTGATGGGCACTGAGATTGATGATGGCCGAGCAGGCCATCGCTGCGGCGATCCAGCGCAGACCCCAGCGGGTCTGGCGTTGATGGTGTCGCCACAGCAGTACTGCCAGCAGCCCCTGCACAAAACCGGCGCTGGTGGCAAACGCTTCAGCATAGTTGAGGTCGAGGTTCATGCTGGCAGCATGGCGCTAGTGGGCGGGTTTTTGTACCAGTGCGCTCCCCACGCCGTGGCGCCGTGCTTCGCTGACGGCAGTAATCGTGCCGTCGGGATTAAACACCAGTGCGTTGGCTGCGCCGATCTCTTCCGGCGATCCCCAGCGCTGGCCGGTTTTCTCGAGCGCCTGCGCCTGCGCCGTACCGGCAAAGCCGGGCTCGACATCGGTGCTCATGCCGTTGCGTTCCGACAGGCGCGGTGCGTTCAGCGCATCGG
>JAIELO010000275.1 GCA_019752915.1 Burkholderiaceae bacterium | reverse complement strand
AGACTGGGCGCCGAAGAAGGCGGCATACGCGGTGTTCTTGCAATGCACCAGCGAGATGAACCCTAAGTCGCTCAGCTCCTTTTCGCGCCGGTCGGTAATCGCCACTTCGGTGGGACACTTCAGCGCCACTTCGCCCTGATCGGTCTTGAACGTATGGGTAGGCAGATCATCCACCAGACCACCGCCTTCCACGCCACGTATCGCCGCGCACCAGCCAAAATCGTCAAACGCCTGCGTCAGACGCGCGCCGAAAGCATAGGCCGCGTTACACCACAGGTATTTGTGATGATCGCTGCCATCCACGTCCTCGACAAAATTGAAGCCTTCAACAGTCGTACCATCGAGCGGATTGAATGGCAGGCGCCCCAGAAAGCGCGGCAGGGTCAGTCCCACATAGCGGGAATCTTCCGATTCGCGGAAGGCCTTCCACTTGGCGTATTCCACTGTATCGAACACCTTGGCCAGATCACGTGGCCTGGCCAGATCGCCATAGCTTTCCAGACCGAACAGCTCCGGCGAGGCGGCGCTAATGAAAGGCGCATGCGCGGCGGCTGCCACGTGCGACATCTGCTCGATGAAATACATATCTTCCGGCTGACGGGTGATTTCAAAGTCGCCAATCAGCGCACCGTAAGGGGCACCGCCAAAGGTGCCGAATTCTTCTTCGTAGACCTTTTTGAACATGCTGCTCTGGTCAAATTCCAGCGCACTCTGGAAGTCCTTCACCAGTTCGCGCTTGCTGGCGTTGAGCATGCGTACTTTTACGCCCTGCCCCGACGACGCGTTCTGCACCAGATAATGCAAGCCGGTCCAGCTCTGCTCGAGCTTTTTAAACGCCGGGGCATGCATGATGGCGCTCAACTGGCTCGAGATCAGCCGGTCGATTTCGGCCAGTCGCGCGTCCAGCGTGGCCGACAGATTGTTCGACACCACCACCGTACCATCGAGTACCTGCCGCACCAGCTCCGCGATAATATCTTTGGCGCGCTGATGTTCTACGCCGGACTGCGCCACCTTACTCTGTTCGACAATCTGGTCGAGCAGACTCTGGCCGGCCTCCTGCCCGGCAGCCGGCAGCACTTCGTGCCCGGCTAACTGCACTGGCATGGTCGTCATCTCAGTTCTCCCCTTGCTGTTTCAGGCTCGCCAGTTGGTCGGTGTTGTGCAGCACTTCATTAAGGATGTCTTCCAGCCTGTCGTTACCGGCCAGCTTGTTGCGCAGGTCCGCCAGCTTGCACCGCGCATCCAGCAGTTTGCCCAGCGGCTCCACCTGCTGCACCAGCGACTCGGGCCGGAAATCGGCCATCGATTTGAAACGCAGTGCCACGCCAAAGCTGCTGTCGTCACCCGCCAGCAGGTTCGGCACCTGAAAATTCGCCGCTGGTTCGATCGCGCCCAGCACCTCGTCGAAGTTGCCACTATCGATGCTGACAAACTGGCGATCCTTCATCCGTTTCGCTTCCTGCACCGAGTTGCCACCGAAGTCGCCCACCACACCCACCACAAACGGCAATTCCTTGTTCTCCAGCGCATCGCCGATTTCCACGTCATACGTCATCTGCACCCGTGGCGGACGCACCTTGCTTAAACGTTTCTGCACACTGTCGCGATTTGCCATGCCGGTCTCCCGTGTAAATTGAACTGCGATGACTCACTTCAAGCCACTGAACGGATCGTTATTACTGTTCTGGGTTGCCGCCTTGGCGCCGGGCGGTGTCGACGTCGCCTTCTTTACCGGCGCACCGCCCGCAACAGGCTTACGGGCCGGATTATTCAGCGGCGGTACCAGCACCTCCTCGCCCAGACTGGTACGCAGCAGTTTGGCCAGATCCGACGCTTCGGAGCGCAGCGAACCATTCAGATTGTTTTGCTGGCTCAGATCAGCCAATGCCCTGGTGGACAGGCGCAAACCACTCACTGCCACAATGCTGTTCCCGAGTTTGTCGGCAGGATCGCGTTGCAGGCCTTCTAGCGCATACATGATCGCCTCGCCATAGCTGGCGCGATCGAACTTGATCTGCGCGAGACGTAGCCACGGAGCTTTGTCGGCCGGGTAGGCACTGGCTGTGCTCTTGAGCATTTGCTGTGCCGTGTCGCCTTGCCCTGCGGCGAGCGCAGTATCGGCATCGGCCATGGCCCGCTCCAGTGTCGCGGCCTGCAGTTTTTCAGTGCGTACCGTACTGCCATCGGTAACGCAGGCGGAGAGTAGAACGGCTGTCGCAACGCCGGGCAGCCAGATACGCAAGATCGACATGGGCAATTCCTTTCGCGCAGTGGTACGGGGAGGAAGCCATTATTCCTCAATGCTTCAGCGATCTATTGCGCTGGCACAAGCGATTGCACCCAGGGGATTTGATTGCGCCCGCGCAAGTTCAACCCGGGCGCCATTGGTTTTAATGCTGGTTCGAACAGGAGGAACTATGCCGCCCGAATTTCCGATCACCTGGGCCAGCGAGCCTGCAGCATGAGCGCCGCGATAGAACGGCGTGCCATCCCCACGCTGATGGGTGGCCAGCGCCGCCAGCAGCAGCCCGGCTACGGCCAGCTCCGCACACTGGTCGATCTACTCGGCGACGGTTTCTACCTGCTGTTCATGCTCCGCAACGGCAGTACCCCGCCCGATGCCGCGCCGTTTTTCGACAGTATCAGCGCCTATCTGGCCGAGTTCGACCGCGATGCACGTCAGCTGCACGCTCGCGGGGAGGATATCGACGCGGCCAAATATGCGTTCTGCGCGGCGCTCGACGAAATCATCCTGTCCTCATCGTTCACACTGCGTACTGCGTGGGAACGACGCCCATTGCAGCTGGCGATCTTTGGTGACCAACTAGCTGGCGAACATTTCTTCGACCGGCTGGAAGCTTTGCGCAGTGGCGGCGCGGCACGGCTACCCGCCTTGCAGGTGTTCCAGATGTGCCTACTGATCGGTTTCAAAGGGCGCTACGCGCTGGAGGGGCAGGACCGGCTGGCCAGTCTGATCGCAAGGCTGGGCGAAGAAATCGCCGCCATGCAGGGCAAACCGAAAGGCTTCGCACCGCAAGCCGAACGGCCCGACCAGATCGTCAACAAACTGCGCAGCCATACGCCCATCTGGGCCGCCTGCGCCATCTTCGCGCTGGTCGGCCTGAGCACCTTCACATGGCTATCGACATCGCTAACGCACGACACCCGCGACACCATGGCGGCCTACCACGATCTGGTGCGACTGCCGCCTCGTCCCGCTTACGTCACCATCACCCTGCCCTGAAACGGGACCTGCCTAAGCTCATTGCGCGACGCGGAACTCGATACGTCGATTACGCGCGCGCCCATCGGCATGCGCGTTTTCGGCAACTGGCCGGTCCGGCCCCTGACCGGACACCAGCACCTGCGTCAACGGTATGCCCTGCCCGGCCAGATAGCTGCGTACCGCCTCGGCTCGCGCCAGACTCAGGGCCAGGTTTCGTTCGCGGACACCGGTGTTATCGGTGTGGCCAATCACTTCGACCTTTTTGCCATTCACCTTGAGAAGCGCGGCAGCCATTTCATCAAGTATGCTTTTACCGGATGGCGCCAGCGTCGCCTTGCCACTTTCGAATTCGATGATGCGCCGTGCCAGCGTGGTATCGAGCAGATTCTGTTCGGCGGCACTGACCCGCAAGCCATTGTTGACGGTGTAGCTGGCGTTCAGACTACTGGCCATCTCGCTGGCGAGCTGCTGGCGCTGCGCCTCGTTGGCCACCTCGCCACGCACGCTGACGCTGGTTCCTTCGACCTTCAACTCCCCCTTGGAGATCAGTTTCAGATTGGGCTGGATCAGCTTCTGCAGGTAGGCATTCCAGTTCGGCGGCACGGACACCGGTGCAATCGTCAGCTGATCGACGACCAGCTCGACGCCATACAGTTCCCGCAGCCGCGCCAGTAGCGCAGCCTTGCTAGCTTCGTCCGGCAACGCGCCATTGACGACAATCTGGCCCGGCCGGGGACTAGGCGGCGCGGGGACCTGCGCCAGGCTGCTGGGCGTAGCGCCCAGCAAAGCTGATACCACAGGAACCAGCATAGGGAACCGCAAGATCATCCCGATACGGCGCATAGACATGACAGAACTCCTTTTAGCGGAAGGTCTCGTGAAATAGGGCTAAAGCCGAACGCAGCGACAACTGCCCCTGATCCAGATAGGCTGATAGTTTCTGCACATCGGTGTCGCCTTCGATCAGCGCATCGACCCAGCCCGTATAGTCAAAGCTGATCTGCTGTTCTGCAGCGCATTGCGGATCGATGATAGCCTGCAGGGTCTCGGGCGCAGCACCGCCAAAGCCCAGCACCAGCACGCAGCGTGCACGCTGCTCACCGAGAAACAGGCAGAGCTCGAAGTCGAGCGCATCAATGAACGGCGCGATCAGCGCCAGCCAGAAAGCGGCGACCAGATTGCGCTGCGACGCGACGCGTGGCAAGGGCAGTACCAGACTTTTGTCGAGGTGTTCGGCACCACTGCGCCGCACCGGCTGC
>JAIELO010000329.1 GCA_019752915.1 Burkholderiaceae bacterium | reverse complement strand
AAAACAAGGGAGTATCACCATGACCATCGATATTAGCCAGTTCTTCCAGGTCTTCTTCGATGAAGCCGAAGAATTGCTGGCTGAAATGGAACGGCTGTTGCTGGCTGTCGATGTCGACCATCCGGACCCGGAAGATCTCAATGCCGTGTTCCGTACCGCCCATTCCGTCAAGGGGGGCGCGTCGACGTTCGGCATCACCGACATGACCGAAGTGACCCATATTCTGGAAACTTTGCTGGACCGGGTCCGCAAGGGCGAAATGCCGCTGACGGCCGAGCATGTCGACGCCTTCCTGGCGGCCAAGGATATTCTGAAGATGCAGCTGGACGGGCATCGTCACGGCAGCAGTGTGGATCAGGACGCGGTCGGCAATGTGCGCATGATGCTGCAATCGCTGGCGCAGGACGTGCCACTGGCGGCAATGGCGCCCATGGCACCGTCGTTCCACACCGCAGAAACCAAGACGGTCGACCATAGTGGCGGCCGGCGTTACCGTTTCGAGCTGCCAGCCATGGCGCACCGCGAAGTGCAGGCACTGGGTGCCGAACTGGGGCTGATGGGCCATGTCGCCATCACGCCGCTCGACCACGACCGCAATGCCATGCTGGTGACCACCCACGAAAGTCTCGACGATCTGATCGCGATCTGTTCCTTCGTGCTTAATCCGGACGATATGAAGGTCACGGAACTGCCGGCGCTGGATGAACGTCAGGCCGGACTGGAGCAAGCCGAGCGCGCCAAGGTGGAGAACGAACTCGGTTACGGCTTCTTCGATAACAGCGAACTGCAGCCCGCTGGCGCTGGCGCCGGCGCCAAGTCGGGCGAAGGCTATGGATTCTTCCAGCCGCTCGACGAGATCCGCGCCAATGCGCAGGATAGTAGCGACGACGCGCGCGGTTACGGCTTCTTCCAGCCGGTGGAGCAGATCCGTGCTGTGGCCGGTATTGTCGAGCAGGCACCGACCGCGCAGCAGCTGGCCGAGGAAGAGAAGAAAGCCGCCAAGAAAGAAGAGAAAGCACCGGTAGCCGCTCACGCGCCGGGCGCGGAATCGTCCTCGATTCGCGTCTCGATCGAGAAAGTCGACCAGCTGATCAATCTGGTGGGCGAGCTGGTAATTACGCAGGCCATGATCGAACAGCGCGTCGGTATCCTCGATCCGATGAAACACGAGCGCCTGCTGAACGGCGTCAGCCAGCTGACCCGCAATACCCGCGATCTGCAGGAAGCGGTGATGTCGATCCGCATGATGCCGATGGACTTCGTGTTCTCGCGCTTCCCGCGCATGGTGCGCGATCTGGCGGCCAAGCTGGGCAAAAAGGTTGATTTCATCACCAACGGTGCCGCCACGGAGCTCGATAAAGGCCTGATCGAACGGATCGTCGATCCGCTGACGCACCTGGTGCGCAATTCGATCGACCACGGCATCGAAATGCCGGCGGTGCGGCGCGCTGCAGGCAAGAGCGATGCCGGCCGGCTGTTCCTGTCGGCGGCCCATCAGGGTGGCAACATCATCATCGAAGTCTCGGACGACGGTGGTGGTCTGAACCGTGAAAAGATTCTCGCCAAGGCCCAGCAGAATGGTTTGCCGCTGAGCGAAAACATGAGCGATGCCGATGTCTGGCAACTGATCTTTGCGCCGGGCTTCTCGACCGCCGAGCAGGTGACGGACGTGTCCGGTCGCGGGGTCGGCATGGACGTGGTGAAAACGGCGGTGGAGAAAAACCGCGGCGCGATCCACATCGATTCCGAACTGGGCAAGGGCACCAAATTCGCCATCCGTCTGCCGATCGAACTGTCGATCGTGCCGACCATGCTGGTCTCGACTTCGGGTGCTGCACTGGCACTGCCGATGGCCGTGGTGCAGCGCGTGGTGGAACTGCCGGAAGAGTTCATGGAAGTCGGTGGCGCGCCAGTGCTGAAAGATCAGGGGCGTCCATTGCCAGTGCGTTCGCTGGCCGGTGCACTCGGTTACGAGCCTTGCCGCGAGAAGGTGGGCATTGTTGTTGCAGCGCCACAACCGTATATTCTGGCCGTGGCTGCTGTGGACGGCACCGCCGATCTGGTGATCAAACCGATGACCGCGATTGCCGTCGAGGGTATTACTGGTACCGCCCGCTCTGCAGAAGGCGAGCTGGTGCTAGTGGTCGGCCTATCCTTCCTCATGGATGGCTGTCGAGGGAATGTACGCATGGCGGCCTAGCGACTCGCAGGGCCAGTAAGACACTAAGCCTGCGACCTCGCAGGCTTTTTTTTCATTGCAGCACGGAATTTTTTAACAGGAGTCATAAAAAGTGTATCAGTCAGCGGAACTGCATCGGCTCACGAGGCGGACGGCGGCGGCCGCTATTGCGTTGCACAATATGGCATAATCGAAGTGGACCACTCACACAGGCAGTAGCAGCACTCAACAAATATGATGAAGACGCTTTACGACAAACTCTGGGAATCCCATGTGGTCAGGGCCGAAGACGACGGCACCACCATTCTCTACATCGACCGTCATCTGGTGCATGAAGTCACCAGCCCGCAAGCGTTCGACGGCCTGCGCGCCGCCGGGCGTCAGCCGTGGCGGGTGTCCGCCAATCTGGCGGTGGCCGACCATAATGTGCCGACCACCGGACGCGCCGACGGCATCGCCGATCCGGTCTCGCGCCTGCAGGTGGAAACGCTGGACAGCAATGCCAAGGCTTACGGCCTGACCTATTTCAACATGAACGACAAGCGCCAGGGCATCGTCCACGTGATCGGACCGGAACAGGGCGCGACCTTGCCGGGCATGACGGTGGTGTGCGGCGATTCGCATACCTCGACGCACGGTGCTTTCGGTGCGCTGGCGCACGGCATCGGCACCTCGGAAGTCGAGCACGTGCTGGCCACCCAGACTCTGCTGCAGAAAAAATCCAAAGCCATGCTGGTGCAGGTCGACGGCGCACTGCCGGCCGGCGTCACCGCCAAGGACATCGTACTGGCCATCATCGGCAAGATCGGCACTGCCGGCGGTACCGGTTACTGCATCGAGTTCGGTGGTTCCACCATCCGCGCGCTGTCCATGGAAGGCCGCATGACGGTCTGCAATATGGCGATCGAAGCGGGCGCACGGGCCGGTATCA
Organism: Burkholderiaceae bacterium; assembly: GCA_019752915.1. Taxonomy (GTDB): domain Bacteria; phylum Pseudomonadota; class Gammaproteobacteria; order Burkholderiales; family Burkholderiaceae_D; genus Rugamonas. The sequence continues at coordinate 1,384 of JAIELO010000329.1, read as the reverse complement.
TCGGCGTCGACGACATCACCATCAACTACGTCAAAGGCCGGCCATTCTCGCCGGTTGGCCCGCACTGGGATCGCGCCGTCGATTACTGGCGCACCCTGCATTCGGATGCCGGTGCCCGTTTCGATCTGGTGGTGACGCTCAATGCCGCCGAGATCAAGCCGCAAGTAACGTGGGGCACCTCGCCTGAGATGGTGGTGGCCATCGATGGTCGCGTGCCGGATCCGGATCTGGAAAAAGATGACGTGAAACGCAGCGCCATCGAAAAAGCGCTGGTGTACATGAATCTGAAACCGAACATGGCGATCAGCGATATCCGCATCGACAAAGTGTTCATCGGTTCCTGCACCAATTCGCGCATCGAAGACTTGCGCGCCGCCGCCGAGGTGGTGCGTGGCAAGCAGCGCGCCTCCAACGTCAAGCTGGCGATGGTGGTGCCGGGTTCCGGTCTGGTCAAAGAACAGGCCGAGCGCGAAGGCTTGGACCGCATCTTCCGCGATGCCGGTTTCGAGTGGCGCGATCCCGGTTGCTCGATGTGTCTGGCCATGAATGCCGACCGTCTGGAACCGGGCGAGCGTTGCGCCTCGACTTCCAACCGCAATTTCGAAGGACGCCAAGGTCAGGGCGGGCGCACCCATCTGGTGTCGCCGGCGATGGCCGCCGCAGCCGGTATCGCCGGCCACTTCGTCGACGTACGCACACTGCGTTAATGCAGCTTTAATTCCTACTCTAGACTCACGAGGCCTGACATGAAACATCTGATCGCACTGACCATTATTGCTCTGACCACTCTGACCATCACTGGCTGCAACACCGTGGCCGGCATCGGCAAGGATGTGCAGAAAGCTGGCCAGGTGGTGCAAGGCGCCGCGAGCCATTAAAACGGACCCCATGACGGCTGGCGCTGCTGCGCCGCCGTCCACTTATAGAGCATCATGGATAAATTTACGATCTACGAAGGGCTGGTTGCACCGCTGGACCGCGCCAATGTCGACACCGACGCCATCATTCCCAAGCAATTCCTGAAGTCCATCCACCGTACCGGCTTCGGCCCGAATCTGTTCGACGAGTGGCGCTATCTCGATCATGGCGAGCCGGGCATGGACAACAGTGTCCGTCCGCTGAATCCCGACTTCGTGCTCAACGAGCCACGCTATCAGGGGGCTTCGATCCTACTGGCCCGCAAAAATTTCGGCTGCGGCTCGTCGCGCGAGCACGCCCCGTGGGCGCTCGACCAGTATGGCTTCCGCGCCATCATCGCGCCGTCGTTTGCCGACATCTTCTTCAACAACTGCTACAAGAGCGGCTTGCTGCCCATCGTTTTATCCGAAACGCAGATTGATCATCTGTTCAATGAAGTCAAGGCCTTCCCCGGTTATCGTCTGGT
>JAIELO010000159.1 GCA_019752915.1 Burkholderiaceae bacterium | reverse complement strand
CTTTACCGATTCGGCGCCCGTGATGGAGCTAGCGCTGGCGGAAAAAGCGGGGCTGGGCTGGCGCGGCAAACATACCTTGCTGCTGTCGCGCAGCGCCGGTTCGACCTTTTTCATGGGCGAGTTTCTGGTCGACTTGCCCCTGCCGGTGGATCAGCCGACCGGCGCGCACTGTGGCCAGTGCACGGCCTGTATCGATGTCTGTCCGACCGGTGCAATTCTGGGGCCGGGCCGGCTCGATGCGCGGCGCTGCATTTCCTATCTGACCATCGAACTGAAAAGCGCGATTCCCGTGGAACTGCGACCGCTGATCGGTAACCACATCTACGGCTGCGATGATTGCCAGACGGTGTGCCCGTGGAACAAGTTTGCGCAGAAATCGGTGCTGGCAGATTTCGACGAGCGCCACGGACTGGGCAGCGCCTCCTTGCTGGAGCTGTTCGCGTGGAGCGAGGAAGAATTCAACCGCAAGATGGAGGGCAGCCCGATACGGCGCATCGGCCATGAACGCTGGCTGCGTAATATTGCGGTAGCGCTGGGCAATGCTGCCAGTGCGGGGGCGCACGGCGATCGCGCGATTGTGGCGGCGCTGACGGCGCGCTGCGCCGACGCCACGCCGCTGCTGCGCGAGCATCTGGACTGGGCGCTGGCCTGCCATCGCTGATCTGGGCTACACTGGGATGATTAACTTTACCGGGATAATCATGCACACCTCCAGCGCCTCCAAGCAGTTCCTGACGCGTACCAGTCTGACTCGTCTCACGCTGGGCCTGAAGCTGGCGCTCGGTGTGAGTCTAGGTGTGAGCCTCAGTGTGATATCGCCCCTGAGCGGTGCTGCGCAGGCCTTCAATTTCGACCAGTGGGCCGAGCAACTGGCCAATACACGGGTGCGTAACGATCCGGAGCAGGCGACCGGCAAGCAGTATTTCAGTGGCAAGCAGCAGGATGCGCTCGATCGCAAGCTTACGCCGAACACGATCGTCCAGCGTGCGCGCGATGTGGCTGCGGCCAAGAAGGCGCTGGCGCAACTGGCGCGCATCAATCCGGCGACGCTGACGCCGCTGCAGCGCGCCAGTGCTGCCAGCATCCGCTGGAGTCTGCAAGGCATGGTGGAGGGTTATCCCTATGCCGACTATAACTTCGTGTTCAACCAGTTCGGTGGTCTGCATGTGCAACTGGTGAATTTCCTCAGCCAGACCCACCCGATCCGCAACCGGCGCGATGTGGAGAATTATATGGATCGTCTGCGCGCCGTGGCTGGCAAGATCGATACCGGCATTCTGCAGGCGCGCGGGCTGGGCGCACGCGGCATTCTGATGCCGACTTTTATCACCCAGTCCTCGATAGGTCAGCTGGATCGCTTCATTAGCGATTGGGGATCCAGCAATGTGCTGGTAACGTCCCTGCGGCAGCGCATGGAGAATGTGAAAGAGCTGTCGACGATTGAAAAAATCCAGTTCAACGCCAGCGCAGAACAGATCGTCATCGATTCGGTGCTCCCCGCGTACCAGCGCGTGCGCAGCCTGTTGCAGGAGCAGCTGCCTCACACCACCAATGACGCAGGCATGTGGCGTTTGCCCGATGGTGACAAGGCCTATGCCGTGCTGCTCAGGCAGATGACTTCCACTGATTACACGCCCGAGCAGGTGCACCAGATTGGCCTGCGCGAAGTGGCGCGCATCGAGAAAGAGATGGATGGCTTGCTGCTCGGTCTCGGTTACTCGGAGGGCAGCATCAAGCAGCGCATGGCCCGGCTGGAAAAGGATGTGCAGCCTAAGGAAGCCGAACCACGCCCGGCGCTGCTGGCGCGTTACGACGAGCTGCTGCGCGATGCCGAAGCACGTTCGCGCGCGCTATTCGATGTGACGCCGAAAGCACCGGTGGTGGTGAAGCGCGAACCGCCGTTTACGGAAAAAACGGCAGCGGCGCACTACTCTGTACCCGCCAAAGATGGCACGCGCCCCGGCATTTTCTGGGCGCCCATGCCGGGGCCGGATTTCCGCATCGTCGGGATGCGTACGCTGACCTACCACGAGGGCGTTCCGGGGCATCACTTCCAGCTTGCGCTGCAACAGGAAAATACCCGGCTGCCGCGCTACCGGCGCGACCGGGTGTTCGCGGTCGGTTCGGCGTTCGTTGAAGGCTGGGCGCTGTATGCGGAACAGCTGGCAGTGGAATATCACTGGTATGACGGTGACGTGGTGGGGCATCTAGGCCAGCTCGATGCGGAGCTGTTCCGCGCGCGCCGGCTGGTGGTGGACACGGGGCTGCACGCCATGAAGTGGACCCGCCAGCAGGGCATCGATTACGGCATCCCGGCGGCGGAAGTGGAACGGTATGTGGTTATGCCCGGGCAGGCCTGCGCCTACAAGATCGGTATGCTGCGGATTCTGGATTTACGCGCCCGCGCCCGCGAAGCGCTGGGCGAGCGCTTCTCGCTGAAAGCGTTCCACAACGTCGTGCTGGAGACCGGTTTGGTGCCGCTGCCGGTGCTGGAGCAGGTGGTCGATGAATGGATCGCGACGCAGAAGAAAAGCTGAGCAAGTAGCGCTGCGGCCGGGCCGGCGGCCTTAGTCTACTTGAGCAGTCCCGCCAGTTCGACTGCCGTTTTCACCTGCATCTTGTCGAAGATGTGCGCGCGGTGTACTTCCACCGTGCGCATGCTGATGCCCAGCTGATCGGCCACCACCTTGTTCATTTTCCCGGCCAGAATCAGATCGAGCACTTCGCGTTCGCGCGCCGACAGCGTCGCCAGGCGGGCATGCACCTGTGCCATGGCGCCGGCCGTGCGCGAACCGGCCAGTCCTTCCTGCACCCGGTCCATCAGCTGATTGTCGTTGAAGGGCTTTTCAAAGAAATCAAAGGCGCCGCGTTTCAGCGCATCGACCGCCATCGGCACATCGCCATGGCCGGTGAGGAAAATCACCGGCATGCGCTGGGTCAGGCCGCGCGTGGATAACTGGTCGAAGGCGGCGATGCCGTTCATGTCCGGCATCCGCACATCGAGCAGCACGCAATCGCCCTCGGGATCGAACTGGCCACTGTCGGCATGGCGCAGCAGTTGCAGCGCCGAGGCATAGGCACGCGAACTGATGCCGCGCGAGGTCGCCAGCCAGGTCAGTGCGTCACGCACCACTTCTTCATCATCAACAATATGCAGCATGCCTTACGTCTCCTGACTCGTCTCCGGATTCGCCTTGCTGGCCAGTGCCGGCAGGACGAAGGTAAATATGGTGCCACCTTGCGGATTGGCGCTGTAGCTGAGCGTCCCGCCGTGGAATTCTATCGCGGTTCGGCAGATATTGAGTCCCATCCCCATGCCTTCGGCCTTGGTAGAGAAGAATGGCGAGAACAGGCGCTGCGCGACATCCTCTGGGATGCCGTGGCCCTGATCGATCACCGCCACGCTGACCTGCGCTGTCGCTGGCAGATATTCGGCCTGCACTTTCAGCATGCGGCGCTGCGGCGGGATGTGCTGCATCGCTTCAATGCCGTTGCGGGTCAGATTCAGTAGCACCTGTTCGATCATCACCCGATCGGCCAGCACCGGCGGCAGATCATCGGGGATGCTGATGCGGAACGATACATAGGCTTGGCGCGCCTGCAGTTCGATCAGGGTGCGGATGCCTTCCAGCAGCCCGGCAATGCCGATCTGCTGGCGCTGCGGTTCACTTTTCTTCACGAATTCATGCACGCTGCGGATAATCTGGCCAGCCCGCTGGGCCTGTGCGCTGGCCTGTTCGAGTGCGGTAATCAGCGAGCCGGTAGCGACGGTGCTGCGCTGGCTTTCGGCGTTTTTCAGCAGGTTCAGGGCACCGGTGGTGTAGCTGGAAATGGCGGCCAGCGGCTGGTTCAGTTCATGCGCCAGCATCGAGGCCATTTCGCCCATGGTGGCCAGACGTGCACTCGATTGCAGTTTTTCGTGCTGCTGGCGGTTCAGTTCTTCGATGCGTTTGCGGTCGGAGATGTCGAGGATGGAGCCCATCCAGCCAGTCTGTTTGCCATGGCTATCGACCAGCGGTGCTTCGAAGATCAGCACCGGTACCCGTTCGCCGTCGGGACGCTGGAAAAAGGTTTCGAACTGCGGCGTGACTTTACCGGCCAGCACCGAGGCGAAGCGGGTCTGGTATTCCACCATCGCTTCCGGCGCCCAGTATGGCATGGGCGGCAGTTTGCCGACGATTTCCTCGGCCGGATAACCGACGATCTGGCAGAACGCCGGATTCACATAGGTGATGCGGCCTTCCAGATCGCGCGCCCGCAAGCCTGTCACCAGCGAATTTTCCATCGCGGTGCGAAACGACATCTGCTGGCGCAGTGCGCCTTCGGCAGCGAGCCGGCGCGAGATATGGCCCCACAGTGCCAGCAGGCTCCACAGCAGCCCCAGCGACAGCACGATCACCGAGCCGACCAGCGTGGCGACGAGGCGCCTGGCCGACATGCGCTCGGCCGTGCCGAGACTCATGAACACGTAGCCGAGCACGATGAACAGCAGCACGT
>JAIELO010000064.1 GCA_019752915.1 Burkholderiaceae bacterium | reverse complement strand
TATGGTGGGACACGCGGGCCTGAAAGCCTTCAATAGCGTACTGCCAGCCGGTACCCCAGTCTGGCCGGTAGGCGGCATCACGCCGGACAATATGGCAGGCTGGAAGCAGGCCGGTGCCACCGGTTTCGGCATCGGCGGCCAGTTGTACACGCCCGGTGTGGCACTCGATGAACTGAGCCGCCGTGCGCAGGCGTATGTACACCAGTGGCACAGTTTGACCGTATGATGGCGGCTACACATTCTGGAGAACCGGGTATGAGCAAGCAAGAGGCGCAGTGCGTCTGGCCACTGGGTGCGCAACTGGGCGAAGGCCCGCTGTGGATGGCGCAGCAGAACCGTCTGTATTTCGTCGATCTGAAAGGCTGCGCCTTGCAGGCGCTCGATCTGGCCGATGGCCAGCAACATCGCTGGGAGCTGCCGGACTACGTCTGCTGGCTGGTGCCACGGCGCGATGGCGATGGTTTCATGGCCGGTCTGCGCGATGGCATTGCGCGCCTGTGGCTGGAGCCAGCGGTGCGCATCGAATATGTCGCGCAGCCGTTTGCTGCCGGCAGTGGCTTGCGCATGAACGATGCGAAGGCCGACGCCACCGGCCGCATCTGGGCCGGTTCCATGCACAACACCGATTACGCGCAGGCTGCCGGGCGTCTGTTCCGGCTGGAGCCCGACCTGAGTCTGACGGTGGCCGATGACCAGTACCACATCTGCAATGGCCCGGCCGTGAGTCCTGACGGTGCCACGCTGTACCACACCGATAGTTACGAAGGGCGCATCTATGCCTATCCGCTGGCAGCCGATGGCACGCTGGGCGCGCCGCGTCTGTGGCGCCAGTTCGAAGGCGAAGAGGGCGCACCGGACGGCATGACGGTCGACAGTGAAGGTTGCCTGTGGATCGCACAGTGGGGCGGTGGCCGCGTGTGCCGTTACGCACCCGATGCGACGCTGCTGGAAACCGTGACGGTGGCGGCGCGTAATCCCGCCTCGTGCACACTGGGCGGGCCGGATCTGCAAACGCTGTACATCACCACCGCGTGTGAAGACAACACGCCGCAACAGTTACAGGCCTATCCACTGAGCGGCGCGCTGTTCGCTGCCAGAGTGGCGGTACCGGGTGTGCCGGCCAAGCGCTTTGGCTAACCGTTCTGGTTAATCGCTTTGGCTAACATTTAATACCGGCGCTGGCGTTCTGCCAGCGCCTCTTCCCCGATTTGTTGAGTGCCGTGCGCGCAGCGGCAGGAGCTTCTGCGCGCCGGTTTTTTGCAGTAGCAGGCGTTTCGAAGATAACCATAAAGGAGACCAACATGAAACGGAAACAGCAGTCGGGAAGTCGTATCAAAGCCGTGCTGGCGCGGGGGCTGCTTGCCTGCGCCGCACTGGTACTGGGCGGCGCGGTGCAACTGCCAGCGCAGGCGGCCAGCTTCGCCAACGGCGCGGATGTGAGCTGGGTGAGCCAGCAGGAATCGAGCGGCTATGCTTTTTACAATAGCAGCGGGGTGAAAACCGATCCGTTCGTGCTGCTGAAGAACCTGCAAGTGAACGCCATCCGTCTGCGCGTGTGGGTCAAGCCCAATGGCGGCTGGAATGACGGTGCGGACGTGCTGTACAAGGCCAAACGTGCCGCTGCGCAGGGCCAGCGTATTCTGATCGACTTCCACTACAGCGATGGCTGGGCCGATCCCGGCCAGCAAACCAAGCCGGCCGCGTGGGCCTCGCACAACCTGAGCCAGTTGAATAACGATGTGTACAGCCACACGCAAGGCATCCTCAGCTACCTGAAAACCAATGGCATCAGTGTCGAATGGGTTCAGGTCGGCAACGAGATCAACAGCGGCATGCTGTGGCCGGAAGGAAAAACCCCTAATTTTGCCAATCTGGCCGGGCTGATCAATAGTGGCTACAACGCCAGCAAAGCGGTGTACCCGAATGCCAAGGTGATCGTGCATCTGGCCAATGGCCATGACAATGCCGTGTTCCGCTGGTTCTTCGACGGCGTCAAAGCGGCGGGTGCCAAGTGGGATGTGACGGGCATGTCGCACTACCCGCCAGCGGCCGACTGGGCTAACTACAACAGCAAAATCTCGACCAATATGTGGGACATGGTGTCGCGCTACGCCAAACCGGTGATGGTGACGGAAGTGGGGATGGACTGGACCCAGAGCGCAACGGCGAAAGCCATGCTGGGCGACCTGCTGAGCAAAACCAAAGCGCTGGGCAGTAACGGGCTAGGGGTGTTCTACTGGGAGCCGCAAGCCTATCCGGGCTGGCAGGGTTACACCATGGGCGCGCTGGACGCGGCCGGCAAATTCACGCCCGCGCTGGATCCGTTCTAAGCCGCTAACCCTAAAGTTTGGCCGATAATGCCGGACTATTCAGGTCGATGATGCCACGCTGCAGTGCCAGCACGGCAGCGTGGGTACGGTCATTGGCGGTCAGCTTGGAGAGGATGTTTTTGACGTGCGCCTTCACCGTGTCTTCCGAGATGGCAAGGTTGAGGGCGATGCGTTTGTTCGACTTGCCATCGGCCACCAGTTTCAGCACTTCTACTTCGCGCTTGCTGAGCGCATCCGATCCGGCGCAGCTAATCAGTTCCATCGCGATATTGGCCGGAATACAGCTGCGCCCGCTGTGTACCTGCCGCACCGTCTCCAGCATATCCTTGCGCAACATGCTTTTGAGCAGATAGCCGGACGCGCCCGCCTTGACGGCACGCAGGGCACGGGCATCCCCTTCGTAGGTAGTGAGGATAATGATGCGCGCTTGCGGAAACTCCTGCCGGATGGCAATGGTAGCGTCGATGCCGTTCATGTCCGGCATCTGGATATCCATCAGTGTGATGTCGGGCCGCAACTGGCGATACATGCTCAGCGCTTCGTCGCCGCTGCTGGCAGCGCCCACCAGCCGCATGTCGCTCTGGCTCTCGATGACGCTGGCAATACCCTGACTGATCAGTGGATGATCATCGACTGACAGAATAGTGATGGCTGCGGCCGATTCGCAAGATTCCATGATTTCTAATAGCAAAATAGACCTGAGTGTCGGAGTGACGTTGTCTGGGTACTCTGACGCGCACAATAGATGTACAAAGACAAACTATAGCATCGTTTAAAAAATCCGGTAGTACCACTCGCAGAACCAGCGACACAGGCACGCGCCCTTATGGATGCTGGGTCGCCTGTCAATTACCCGAAAGAGGGATTGCTTCCCCTTGCGGCCAGCGCGAGAGTGTAGCGTCCCCCATCGCACACGTCAGGGCGCCATGCCGCTTGCCATCTATTTCGTTCCTGACCTCGCTCTTGCCGCACGGTATTGTGATCAGGGCCTGTCGGCAGCCGCCATGGCGGCGCTGCTGAGCGCCAGCGCGTTACTCTACCTGCTATGTCTGGCTATCCTGCCGCGCGCGCGTACGCCGGCCCGCAGCGTGGACTGCCAGCCCACCCGATCGCAGTTCGATACCCTGATACAGGGTGTGCAAGGCTTGATGCTCAGTGTGCAGGCGGCAGCGAGCCGCCTGCCGAACACCAGTCCGGTGCGGCTCCAGCTGGAAGCACTGCTCGATGACGGAGAGCACTTGCTATCGAACGCACGGCAGGGTATGCGCGTCGCGCCGCCCGCGATGCAGGGCGAGGATGGGCTGGTGGGCGCGCTGCTGGCGCTTGGCCGGCAGTGTACCGGCCGGCCGACGCTGGTGTTTTCGCTGACCATCCTTGGTCGTGAGCAAATTGTGTCACCCGCGCGGCAACAAGCGCTCAGCCGGTGGGCCGACATGGTGATCCGCAATGCCAGCGCACAGGCGCAGACCATCGAAGTGGAGCTCTGCTACGCATGGGGCAGCCTCGCTCTGCGCATCCGCCATGATGGTCAGGGCACGGCGCCGCAGCCGGCAGTCATGGCGCTCGCCGGCTTCCGGCGCGCGTTCCCGCAGCAAACCCCACGGATCGAGATCTGGAGCCGGCCGCTGGCGGGTAGCGAATACGCGGTCTGCTATGGCGCTGGCGATCCTTCAGGCACCCGCTTCAGTGTGTATCGCTGCCGGGATGGTCTGCAAAAAGCACTGTATCAGCACTAGCCCGGCCGACCCAGAGCGCTGGTCCGCCGAAAAACTACCCGAAATGATGAGTCGCTGCCCCCGCTTTCGAGCGATGTGTAATGTTGCCAAGCAACCTACACTGCTCTCTAACGCATGGCCCAGTCCGACGATGTCCGGTTGCGCAGCGTTCCCACTGTTTCGCGTCGCAATAGGAGCACACTATGGACACCCAAGACCCGCATCCGACCATCGACCATCAGCGCCGTAAGGTGACGCTCGGAGGTATGACCGCGCTTGGCGCCCTCGGGCTGCCGTTAGGCGCCCTGGCAATCAGCACGACCCCTGAGGGCAGCCGCTTTCAGGCCCCCGCACACTTTCACGGAGAAAAGAAAATGGCTTACTTTAAAACCAAGGATGGTACCGACATCTATTACAAGGACTGGGGTTCGGGGCAACCGGTGGTGTTCTGCCATGGC
>JAIELO010000084.1 GCA_019752915.1 Burkholderiaceae bacterium | reverse complement strand
AAGAAAGAACTGTACGTATCGCTGGTCACCGACCGCGTATCGCAGCGCGTTGTGCTGATGGCTTCCTCCGAAGGCGGCATGGACATCGAAGAAGTTGCCGAGTCCCACCCGGAACTGCTGCACTCGATCGCCATCGATCCATCGATCGGCCTGACCGACGCTGAAGCCGCTGGCATCGCCGCCAAGATCGGTGTGCCGGAAGCTTCGATCGCCGACGCCGTCACCAACCTGCAAGGCCTGTACAAAGCCTACTGGGAAACCGACTCGTCGCTGGCCGAAATCAACCCGCTGATCCTGACCGGTTCGGGCAAGGTCATCGCTCTGGACGCCAAGTTCAACTTCGACGCCAACTCGCTGTTCCGTCAACCAGAAATCGTCGCTTACCGCGATCTGGACGAAGAAGATCCAGCTGAAGTCGAAGCATCGAAATTCGACCTGGCCTACATCTCCCTGGACGGCAACATCGGCTGCCTGGTGAACGGCGCCGGCCTGGCCATGGCCACCATGGACACCATCAAGCTGTTCGGCGGCGAGCCAGCCAACTTCCTGGACGTAGGCGGTGGCGCCACGGCTGAGAAAGTAACCGAAGCGTTCAAGATCATGCTGAAAAACCCAGGCCTGAAAGCCATCCTGGTGAACATCTTCGGCGGCATCATGCGTTGCGACGTGATCGCCGAAGGCGTGATCACCGCGGTCAAAGCCGTGTCGCTGAACGTGCCACTGGTTGTGCGCATGAAGGGCACCAACGAAGACCTGGGCAAGAAGATGCTGGCCGATTCCGGTCTGCCTATCATCGCAGCCGACACCATGGAAGATGCAGCGAAGAGCGTCGTCGCCGCCGCTGCCGGTCAAGCTTAATTAAGGAATCAACATGTCCATTCTGATCAATAAAGACACCAAAGTTGTTACCCAGGGGATTACCGGTAAAACCGGCCAATTCCACACCCGTGGCTGCCGCGACTACGCGAACGGCAAAAACTGCTTCGTAGCAGGCGTGAATCCGAAGAAAGCCGGCGAAGATTTCGAAGGCATTCCTATTTTCGCTAACGTTGCTGAAGCGAAAAAAGAAACCGGCGCCAATGTGTCGGTGATCTACGTACCACCAGCAGGCGCCGCTGCCGCAATCTGGGAAGCCGTCGAAGCCGAACTGGATCTGGCCATCTGCATTACCGAAGGCATTCCAGTCCGTGACATGATGGCGCTGAAAGACCGCATGGCTAAAGCTGGTTCGAAAACCCTGCTGCTGGGCCCTAACTGCCCAGGTCTGATCACTCCAGACGAAATCAAGATCGGCATCATGCCAGGCCACATCCACCGTAAAGGTCGTATCGGCGTGGTTTCGCGCTCGGGTACCCTGACGTATGAAGCAGTGGGTCAGCTGACCGCGCTGGGTCTGGGTCAATCGTCGGCTGTTGGTATCGGTGGTGACCCGATCAACGGTCTGAAGCACATCGACGTCATGAAGATGTTCAATGACGATCCTGATACCGACGCTGTGATCATGATCGGTGAAATCGGCGGTCCAGACGAAGCCAACGCGGCTTACTGGATCAAAGAAAACATGAAAAAACCAGTGGTCGGCTTCATCGCCGGTGTGACCGCTCCTCCGGGCAAGCGCATGGGCCACGCTGGCGCGCTGATCTCCGGCGGTGCTGATACTGCACAAGCCAAACTGGAAATCATGGAAGCTTGCGGTATCACCGTGACCAAGAATCCATCGGAAATGGCACGTCTGCTGAAAGCCATGCTGTAATCACAGCCTGACTGTCAGACATCAGAAAGGGGAGCTTAGGCTCCCCTTTTTTTGTTTCTGGAGCTGACAAAAATTGTCAGTGCCAGAAAATGGCAGGAGATTTCGGGTAGAACTGACAAAAAATGGCAGTCGGTTAGCGGGAAAGTGACAGAATTCGTCAGAAAAGTGTGCCAAAACCGGCGCTTGGGAGCTGGCACGCTGCTTGCTCAATGGAAAGTGTAGGCAACAACCTTTGTTCAACACACACCCGGAGTCAAAAATGAAAACCATGCACATGATGAAAAAACAAGCACAAGCCGGCTTCACTCTGATCGAACTGATGATCGTTGTCGCCATTATCGGCATTCTGGCTGCCGTCGCTATTCCTGCATACAGTAACTACACCGTGAAAGCCAAAATGGCGAATGCCCAGGGCGCGATCGATTCGATCAAGTCTGCTGTGGCATTGTGTGCTCAGGAAGCCGGCGGCGAACTGGCTGGTTGCGACGCTGGCGTGAAAGGCGTACCAACCTTCACCGAAACCAAAGAAGTCAAATCGGTCGCCGTCAAGGATGGCGTGATTGTCGAAACCTTCTCGACCGGCGTGGGTAAAAACATCGATGGTGAAACCGCCACCTTCAAACCAACCATTGCTGCTGGCGCAGCTAACGTCACCTGGGACGTGTCAACCACTGTGACCAATGAGGCAGCCAAAGAAGCACTGATGAAAAATAACGTGACTGCTGCCTCGGCTCCTTAAGCCGCGCAACGGCCAAGAAAAAACCGGCTTTCGAGCCGGTTTTTTTCGTTTACAACCGATCGCTCAGACGATTTTCTGGCGGTCCGCGATCAGCGCTTCATAGGTCAGATTCTGCAGCATGGTGTGGTGCATCGGGTCGAGGTCGACGAACTGCACGCCATAGGTGAACACCTCGGGTTGGTCAGCGTTATTGGGCTTGACCACGTTGATGTTGCGGATAGTGGCGTTCGGATTGATCCGTACCTGACGATTGCCGGGCTGGGCAATCAGGTAGAACGATAGACCCACTTCGCCGCCATCATCGGCCAGCGCTTTGGGCGACTCGATCAGCGCACCCGAGACACTGAGGTTGACCAGGAACACCGAGGTACTGCCGGTGGCCGAGGTGACCTGTGCCGGAATGTCGACCTTGACCCGCATTGCCGTGCGCAAGCTGGTGCCCTGAATCGATACGGGGAACGACAGGTGCACGTAGAACATCGGACGGGGGAACACGCGCAGCACGACGCACGAAAAGGAGCACACATTCACGCCCGAGAACACGCGGATCGTGAGTTTGTCGCCATCATTGACGGCGATCGGTGCACCGCTCTCGAACGGGACTTTGACGATCATGTACTCGTCTTTGACCCAGCCGATCAGCGTGGAAAAATGCTGGATGGGTTTGATCGTACGATGCGTAATGAACTGGATCCGGCTGCCAACCTGCAAATTCATCTGCTCGAACTCATACTCCTGAGTCTTGCCTTCGTTCGGTGGAGGGTTGCTGCTCATGCAAATTCTTTCTCGTATGCGCCAGTCGGCAGCGGACATCTTGCGAAAATTACCTCTGTGGAACTGATTATATACGCGAGGCGGCGCAGTAACAATCAGACAATATGAGGTGTTGACCCGCAGGTGCACAAATGGCGCAGCACCACAGCATGGCTTGAGAACGCGGTAAGCGATCCGCTTTCTGGCGCCGAGCGAGAAATTGTCTTGTCAGTACGATGCTGATGGCGTGCTAGGAGTGCTTGAAGCGCTTGGAGCGCATGGCGGGAACCGGGAACCGGGCGCCGGAACCGGGAGCCGGAACCGGGCCGCGTTGCTAACTGGCAGGGAGAGGGCGTTGACCGCGTGCGGCGTTGAGGAGGACCGTGGCAGCCGTTGTCACGGCATCGGCCACGGCCGCCTGAAACGAGCTCTGCTATTAGGCCTTGCGGCGACGCGCCACAGCACCGAGCAGTGCCAGACCGGCGCACAGCATGCCGTAGGTTTCCGGTTCCGGTACTGCGGTGGTCACACTGATGTTGTCCAGATGGATAGGCGTCGATGCGCCAACACCGAAGGTATTGAACACAAAACGCAGGTTGTCCTGGCCGTGGCCGGTCAGCGTGATTTGCTGATGTACCCAGTCGTCCGAGCGGGTCGTGGTCGAGAACACGGTCTGGTTGTTGTATTGAACGATCAGGCCTTGATCCGGGTTGCTATATTCCAGACGGTAGTCGAACGACAGCGTCAGCGGACCAGTGGTATTCCAGAAGGTCTGGTTGATCGATGCTGGCTGATCTTTGACATACAGCTGGCCTTCGTTATTGCCAAAGTCGCCGATGCGCAGGAAGGTGCCTTGCGACGTGGTGACGGCCCAATCATCGAGCTGGCAAGTGACGCAGAAGCCGCCATTGGATATGAAATTCTGGGCAGCCATGGCCGGTGCTGCGGCCATGGTTGCGCCAGCGGCGATCAGCAGGGTGGTCAGGATTTTATTGATGATTTTCATGTCTTATTCTCTTTTCGTAGTTGGAGATCGGTATCGCTGTTACTGATAAAAACGTCTGCGCAGTGTCGAAAGAATAAGATTTATTTTTGGGAATGAGTAGGGTGAAATTCGTCATGTCCGGTCGCCGGGGCGGGCATGACGAGCTTCACTGCGGGCCAGCGTGGTCCCGGGTGCGGTGTGCAGTGGCGGTGCGGGAAAACTTCAGCCGCGCAGCAGCAATGTGATAGAAAATCTTTTTTGAATCAGCGACTTAGCTGGTGGCG
>JAIELO010000128.1 GCA_019752915.1 Burkholderiaceae bacterium | reverse complement strand
CGCCGATCAGCATCGATAAAACCGATGTCGATACGCTCAAGCACAGCACCTCGCGGGTGCCGGTGGGTGCCGAACTGTCGCGCCGCGACGTGCTGCAACTGGCACTGATGTCGTCCGATAACCGTGCGGCAGCCTCGCTGGCACGCACCTTCCCCGGCGGTCCGGATGCCTTCAAGCAGGCCGTCAACGCCAAGATCCGCGCACTGGGCATGAGCCAGACCGTGATCGAAGAACCGACCGGACTGTCACCGAACAACCGCTCCACCGCGACTGATCTGGTGCGCATGGCCAGTGCTGCATCGGCCTACCCGGAAATCCGCCGCATCACTACCGACACCAAAGACATCATCAATATCAAAGGCCGCCAGGTGGAATACCACAACACCAACCGTCTGGTCGGTGCCAAGGGCTGGGATGTCGGTCTGTCGAAAACCGGTTACACGGAAGAAGCCGGCCGCTGCCTGATCATGCGTTTCAAATCGGCGGGCAAGAACGCCACACTGGTACTACTGAACGCCAAGGCCAATTCGGCACGCATGATGGATGCGCTGAACATTCGCCGCTTCGTCGCCGGTCCGGACGCAGAGCCGAAAATGATGAAGGTCGCTGCCAAGAGCCCGCGCAAAAACGCCAAAAGCAACAAGCACAATCGCCGCGCTGCCTGATTGCTCGCTGTTGCGCAGATCGCGCCCGCAGTCACGCCCGACGCCCCACACCCCACGCCTGCTACGCTCACCGCGTAGCAGGCGTTTTTACAGCAGCGCGCGCAGACCGCTGGAACGCTGGGTACGCTGGGCAATCGCTTCGAGCAGCACCTGATGATTCGGCGTGACCAGCGTGAAGTGACTGCGGGCGCGCGTGATGCCGGTGTAAATCAGTTCGCGCGCCAGCGTGCCATTGCTATCGCGCGGCAGTACCAGTACGGTGTGCTGGAATTCCGAGCCCTGCGATTTGTGCACCGTCATGGCATATGCCGTTTCAACGTTACGCAAGCGTGTCGCCAGTACACTGCGCACGCCTTCCCCTTCCGAGAAATACACGCGCAGTGCACCGGGACGGGCCGGATCCGGCAGCGTCAGGCCGATATCGCCATTGAATACGCCGGTCGCATAGTCATTGCGCGTCACCATTACGGGACGCCCGACATACCACTCACCGTTCCGGCGTAATAAGCCGGCACTTTGCAGACGCTGTTCGATCGCCTGATTCAGTCCACCGACACCCCACTCGCCATCGCGCACTGCGCACAGAATGCGGAAGCCTTCGAAGGCGCGCAGTACCGCCGTCACCCACGCCAGATAGGCCATTTCATCACCGTCAGGAGCGCCTGATTTGAGCAGCGTCAGGTAGCTGCTATAGCCGCCCGGCGCATCGGCGCGCCCGCCCAGTGCCAGTTGCAGCACATCGGCTGGATGGGCCGGATCGCACCAGGCCAGCTTGCCCTCGCTGCCAGCGCGCAGTTCCTGCAGCGCCGCCGTCGCATCGCCGCGATTGACGGCCAGCGCCAGCGCCCCGATCGGCCCACCGAAACGGCGGCTTTCACGCAGCATCACGGTTTGCTGGGCGATCGGCCCACCGGCACCGGCGAAACTGGCCGGAATCGACACGCCGCTGGCGTCAGCCACATAGGCCAGCGTCTCGGCACGGTAGCAGCCCGCCTCCGCTTCGACACACAGGTCCCCGAGCACGGCGCCCGCCTCGACGGACGCCAGCTGGTCTTTGTCGCCGAGCAGGATCAGCGTTGCGCTGGCTGGCAGCGCCGCCAGCAGTGCCGCCATCATCTCCAGATGGATCATCGACGCTTCGTCGACAATCAGCACATCCACATCGAGCTGGTTACCGGCATGGTGACGGAAGGCGCGCGTATCAGGCCGTGCCCCCAGCAGGCTATGCAAAGTCCGCGCTGCCCCCATACGTGCCGCCAGTTCGCGCAGCGGCAATTCTTCACCAACCCGTTCGGCCAGTTCGTCGAGCGCCGCATCGATGGATTGTTTGAGACGGGCCGCCGCCTTGCCGGTGGGCGCCGCCAGTGCTACCCGCAAGCCGCCACTGCGCTGCGTAGCGGTGGCAAACAGCAGTGCCAGCAAGCGTGCCACCGTATAGGTTTTGCCGGTGCCGGGACCGCCGGTGATGATGCCCAGTTTGCCGCGCATGGCGACCGCACAGGCGATCTTCTGCCAGTCCGGTGCAGCGGAAGCCGCAGCATTCGCCGCTACGGGGAACAACTCATCGAGCCAGTGGCGGATCGCGGCAATATCCGCCGCCGCATCGCCCGCCAGCACCGGCCCGAGTGCCCGTTCACGCACCGCATGCGCCACCAGTTGTTCATCACGCCAGTAACGGCGCAGGTACAGACGTTCACCATCGAGCACCAGCGGCTGATCGAAGTCCAGATCACCCACCGCCCAGACCTGTTCACTGCCGGCCAGCAGGCGGCGCCACGCAGCGACATCCTGCGGCCAGCCAGCGACGCTGTCGCACAGGCTTTGCCAGACTTCGGCCGGCCAGCTCAGTTGGGTGCCGGCGGCACCGGACAGGTCGGCCAGTTTCAGGCAGCTGTGTCCGCGTCCTTCCAGCTCGGACAGCAGGACGCAGGCCGCCATCAGTGCCGGATGGCTGGCGCCAATGCTGCCGACAAAGCGCGCAAACGCTGCGCTCAGGCGGCGTAACTGACCTGCCTCGGTGAGTAGATCGACCTGCGCAAACAGCGCGTCGGGTGTGGTCGGTGTGCCGAGTGGATTACTGCGCATGACTAGCCTTTGCTTGCACCGTGACGGGTGCATCGAACAGCTGATCGAGCCCGTCGAGCAGGGCCGGATCGGCGTCGATCAGATAACAGCCGCGGGTCTGCTGGTTGGCAATCCCGCGCAGGAACATGAAGATGGCGCCACCCAGTTGGCGCGCCGGATCGTAAGCATCGCCGAGCCGGCTTTGCAGCAGGCGATGCAAAGCCAGCATATAGATCGCGCCCTGAATATCGTAACGATGCTCGGCCATGGCCGCCACCAGCGCGCCGCTGTGGTAGGCGGCATCGTTCCCACCCAGCGCATTCGATTTGTAATCGAGCACCCAGTAGCGCCCCTGATGTTCGAACACCAGATCGGCAAAGCCTTTCAGCATGCCGTGCAGTTCGCGTTCCGGTAGCGCCGGACGGCTCACGCCACCCAGTACATGCTCGGCGCACAGCGCATCGAGCGCCGCCGTCTGCAGCCGCTCGCTAGGGAACCAGAACTCCATCTCCGGCAGCGGTGCGGCCAGTTCGGACAGGGACGCCTGCAGGTAGGGCAAGGGGGTGGTGACGATCTGGCGCAGCCAGACTTGCGTATCGTCCAGCCGGTTGCCCCAGCCGGCACGTTCGACCCGGCGCGCCAGCCGCGACGGGAAGTGTTCCTGTCCGACGATGGCAAAGCCTTCCTTGGCCAGCCATTCCAGCTGTTCGTGCAGGAAGTTACCGGGCACGGAACCACGCGGGAAACGGTGCCACGCAATATCGTCGACGCGCGCGTGCAAGCCTTGCTGGGTCGCTTCCGCGCCTTCCAGCAGATCTTCCTGCGCACTATCGCGCGGCACCGGCAAAGCACTACCCACCGTGCCGGTCGGACCGGTACGGCGCGCCAGTGAACTAAAGCTGCCCACCGCCCAGTCACGCTCGAAACTGGCCGCGTACACCAGTGGCGCGCGCAATTCGGGGCGCTGCTCGACCCGCTGCAGACGCGTACTGCGCGCCATGTCCGGCGCCAGCGTCTGCACGCTGATACTGGTGCAGGCGGCGGTAGCGTGCTGCCAGCGTTCCAGCACCAGCGCCGTATCGAGTGGCACACCGCCCGTTAGCAGATAACCTAGCGCCGACTCGTGCAGCGTATTTTCGCCTTCCTTGCGGCTCGCCAGCGGCGTCATACCGAGCCACAGATAGTGGCGCGCGCGCGTCAGCGCCACGTACAGCAGGCGTAAGTCTTCCTGTATGCGCGCCTGCTCCATCAGCGCCAGCGCTTCGTCGGTGAGCGCCATATCGATCTGGCGCTGGCCCTGCGCATCGCTGAATTCGAAGAAGCTACGGTTGCGCCGCTCGACCTTGCGTGCGGTGACCGCAAACGGCAGATACACCAGCGGATACTCAAGCCCCTTGGACTTGTGTACCGTGATCACCTTGACGAGTTCCGCATCACTTTCCAGTCGCAGCACCCGCTCGTCGCCGCTAGCCTCGCCGCCTTCGATCTGTTCGGCCAGCCAGCGGATCAGCGCCTGCTCGCCCTCCAGCTGGCGACTAGCGCTCTGCAGCAGTTCGGCCAGATGCAGCAAATTGGTCAGACGACGTTCGCCACCGGGCTGATTGATCAGCGTAACGGGCAGATCGAGTTCGTGGATGAAGCGGCGCAGCATGGCCAGCACGCCCTGCCGCTGCCAGATGCTGTGCAAGCCTTTCAACTGCTCGACCCGCACTTCCCAGGCTAGTTCGTCGGACGACAAACGCGCCAGTTCTGCCAGCGACAGAACGCAGGTACGAGTGGCAAACGCCGCCCGAGCCAGCGCGCCATCGAGCGGACTGGCCACCGC
>JAIELO010000172.1 GCA_019752915.1 Burkholderiaceae bacterium | reverse complement strand
GATCGCAGCAGCCAGCGTGAGAGTTTCACGCTGGCCAACATGGTGCCGCAGGATGGCGAGAATAACCGCCATCTATGGGCCGGTATTGAAGGCGCCGTGCGCAAGCTGGCACTGCGCGAGGGCGACCTGTATGTCGTCACGGGGCCGGTTTTTCTGGGCAATAATTTGCAGAAGATCGGCAATGTGCTGGTGCCCACCCACCTGTATAAACTGGTGTACAGTCCCCGTCAGCGCGCAGGCGCGGCATTTTTCGTGGAAAACCGTGCCACCGCCGACTACGAGGTGCTGAGTGTGGCGCAACTGGAGTCGCGCATCGGCATCAACCTGCTCCCGAGTCTCACTGCTGCGCAAAAAGACACAGTTTTGCGTCTGCCGAAGGTAAAGCTACGTAAATCACGAGGTGAAAAATGAGTCAGTTTGCACCCTATGCGAATGAGGCTGAAGTTCTGACGATAGGCCAGTTGACGCTGGAGAACCGGCTCGACCGGATCACCGTCTATGGCGATCTCGATCTGACAGCGGACCAGCAGGGCCTGGCCTATGCCCGTCAATTGCAGCAAGTGTTGAATGCCATTGTCAGCACGCTGGAGGCACAGCAATTACCCCTGGCGGTGAAGCCTGTGGCCGCGACAACCGTGGCAAATCCCTTCGGAGATTGATGATGACGGGCTACCAGGGGGCTGTGATGAGTGCCGTTCAGATCCGCGCGATCGGGCAGGGCGTGCTGGACTGCACATTGCCCAAAGCGCAGTGGAGCCATGCTGCGCATCTTGCGGCAGCGCTCTGGCTACTGGCCGAGCGGCCCGACATCGATGCGCCGTATGCCATGCCAGGCATCATCCGCGCCTACAATCTCGCCTGCGGGGTGGCCAACACCGATACCGGCGGCTATCACGAAACCGTCACGCAGGCGTCCTTGCGTGCAGTGGCCGAGTATCTGCGACAGCAGCCGCTCCATACCGGACTGGCAGAACTGTGCACCGGTTTACTGGCGTCGCCGTTCGGCGACAAGCACTGGCCGCTGAAGTACTGGAGCACCGATTGTCTGTTTTCGACGCTGGCGCGGCGTCAATGGGTAGAACCCGATCTGCAGGCTTTACCGTTCTAATGCTAGGATGGCGATTATTCATTTGAATCTCTTCAATTCGCCATGGCTTTTTTTGTAACCGGTAATAATTCCATCGATGCGCTGGTCTACAGTAGCTGGGCGAAGCGGCCCGCTACGGCCGTCTCGCTGACCTATAGTTTTATGACGGCGGCGCCGAGTGATGGCAGTGTCGATGATGTGCGCGGGTTCGCGCCGCTCACGACGCAGCAGCAGGCTGCAGCGCGTGCCGAACTGGCTGCATGGGCAGCGGTTGCCAATGTCACCTTTAAAGAGGTGGCTGCGGATGGCGACATTCAGCTGGGCAGCAACGATCAGGGCAACCAGAGCAGCGGTTACGCTTACCTTCCGAATGGCAGCGATCCGACCTATCTGTTTTTGAATAACGCCGATTCCAGCAATACCCGCTATGGCGCCGGATCGTTCGGCACCTCGGTGCTGCTGCATGAACTCGGTCACACACTGGGACTAAAACATCCCGGTAATTACGATTCAACGGGCGGGTCCATCGACGGGCCTTTTTTGCCTGCAACGACCGATAACCTCGACTATACCCAGATGTCGTATAACAACGGCAGTGGCTTCGATCTGAACCGTGCATATGGCATCACGCCGATGCTCTACGACATACAGGCGATCCAGTATCTGTACGGTGCTAATATGACGTACCACACCGGTGCCGATAGCTATAGTTTCAGCGCCGATGCGCCGCCCCAGTGCATCTGGGATGCCGGCGGCAGTGATACCTTTGATTTCTCCTCCTGTACCAGTGCCGTGATCATCAATCTGAAAGCGGGGGGCTTCAGTTCGACCGCCCCCGGCTTTAACAATATTTCGATCGCGTTTAACGTGACGATCGAGAAAGCCATCGCCGGCTCAGGTGGTTCCACGATCTTTGCCAACAATGCGGGTAACACGATTACAGGTGGCGCCGGGGCGGACCTGATTTATGGTGGCACCGGTAGCGACAGCGTCAGCGGTGGCGGGGGCGTCGATACGCTGGTGCTGGCGCGTGCCTATGGCCAGTACCAGCTGTCAGGCAATAGTAACGCCCTACAGATAATCGGTGATGGTACGGATAAATTGAATGGTATCGAAATCTTGGAGTTTTCCGATCGCACCATTGATTTAAGCAAGGTTGCACTGATCGTCAATGGCACGGCAGCGAACGACCAGTTAGTTAGCGGCCTCGGTGGCGATCTGATTAACGGTGGCACCGGTTTCGACTCTACCAGCTATACGAACCCACGCGGCGCCTATAGCGTTGTCGCCAGCGGCAGCGAATTTCTCGTCACGAACACCGCGAGTGGAAGCCAGGATGTTATCAGCGGCGTCGAACGCCTGTACTTCTCGAGTGGCAATGCCGTTGCCCTCGATGTCGGCGACCACCAGATCGGAGGCGAAGCCTATCGCATCTACCAGGCAGCATTTAACCGGACACCGGATCTGGGTGGTTTAGGATTCTGGATCAAGGCGTTTGAAGGCGGACTCAACCTCCCGCAAGTGGCCCAGTATTTTATTGATAGCCCTGAATTTGCCAGGACATACGGAACTAATTTGAGCGATCACCAGTTTGTGACCCAGCTATATCGCAATATTCTCCACAGAGAGCCGGAGCTTTCCGGTTCACAGTTCTACGAGAACTACCTGCTGACGGCGGGTAGCTCCCGCGCCCAGGTGCTTGCATGGCTGTCGGAATCGACCGAGAATCAGGTGAGTATTATTGGTTCGATTGCGAATGGCGTCGACTATATCGTCTACACCGGCTAGCGTTATTCGGGCTCGGGCAGGCTGATACGGTTGCGCCCCATGTGTTTTGCCCGGTATAGCGCCGAGTCGGCGGTGGCGACCAGTTGCCCCGGATCGCTGCCCGGCGCGACAAACGCTGTCGCTGCGCCGATGCTGACGGTTACCACATGTTGCAGACTACCCAGGTTGGGCAAATGCAGTTGTTCGACCCGGCAGCGGATGCGTTCCGCCACGATCGCCGCGCCTTTCAGTGACTGATTGGGCAGGATCACGGCAAATTCTTCACCCCCGTAGCGTGCCACCAGATCATTGGCGCGCATTTCACTGGCCACCGCGCCGGCGATGCGCTGCAGGCATTCATCGCCGCCCAGATGGCCATAGGCGTCGTTGTACTGTTTAAAATTATCGACATCCACCATCAATAGCGACAGGGGCTGGCTCTGGCGTAGCGCGCGGGCCCATTCGGCGCTGAGCGTATCGTCAAAACAGCGCCGGTTGGCCAGTCCCGTCAGGCCATCGCGGGTGGCAAGTTGCTCGAGTGCCGCCTGCGCGCGTTTTTCATCGGTGACATCGCGCAGCGTCTCGGCCACCGCCACCAGCTTGCCGGTGTGATCGAGAATCGGGCTGGCATCGGCCACCAGATAACGGCGCCGTCCCAGGCGGGGCATGTCGCACCAGTTTTCGGCGCACAGACCCGCGTCGCTGTCGCTGCGCTGAGCCTCGCGACCCGATTCAGAGGCGCTGCCGGGCTGGCGGTGCTCGACTACCAGATCGGCCAGTGTCGGGCGCTGCTCGTGATAGAAACTTTTCCAGTGATCACGCGTGCCCAGAACTTCCCAGGCTTCGACCCCGGTCAGGCGCTCACAGGCGCGGTTCCAGATAATCACCTTGCCATGCAGATCAAGGACAAAGGTGGGAACCACCAGCAACTCCATCAGTTTCAGTGCGAAACTGTGCTGGACGTCGGCGCCGGGATATTCCATGACATGCTGAATTTTAGGAGGCGTGGGCATGGGATAGTCTTCCTTTTTTGTGCATGGACTTACCTTAGCGTGCTTGCTCTGGGGTAGCATTGTGAAAAGTCAACTTTTTCCCGGCTTGGGTGGCGGGGCCGGTATGCGATATAATTGAGGGTTGTCCTTTCAGGAACTGTCGTGACTTACAGCATCAAAGAGATTTTTTACACGCTGCAAGGCGAGGGCGCCCACGCGGGGCGTCCTGCCGTGTTCTGCCGGTTTTCCGGCTGCAATCTGTGGACTGGCCGCGAGCAGGATCGCGCTAGCGCCGTTTGCCAGTTCTGCGATACGGACTTTGTCGGCACGGACGGCGAGGGCGGTGGTAAGTTCGGCACCCCCGACGCACTGGCCGCGACGATTAACGCACTGTGGCCGGCCAGCTACCCGGCCAGCAAATATGTGGTGTTCACGGGCGGCGAACCGCTGCTGCAGCTAGATGCGCCGCTGATCGCTGCCATGCACGCGCAAGGCTTTACGATTGCCATCGAAACCAATGGCACACTGGAAGTGCCGGCAGGCGTCGACTGGATCTGTGTCAGCCCGAAAATGGGCTCGACGCTCGCGGTGAAAAAAGGCAATGAAATCAAGGTGGTGATTCCGCAGACGGGGCAGGACTTAAGCCTCTACGAGGCGCTCGATTTCGACCATTTCTTCGTACAGGCAATGGATGGCCCGCTGGCCGAATTTAATACCCGTCTCGCCATCG
>JAIELO010000298.1 GCA_019752915.1 Burkholderiaceae bacterium | reverse complement strand
AGGCATTGAAGTTGCCAACGAAGGTGAGGATGGTCACCAGACCCAGCGTCGGGTAGATCAGTGGCAGCTTGATGGCCCAGAAGATGCGCCAGGCGCTGGCTCCTTCGACGTGCGCGGCGTCGATGATCTCGTCCGGCACGGCCAGCAGCGCGGCGTAAATCAGCATCATCGGCATACCGACGTACTGCCACACCGAGACTATCGACAGCGTCGCCAGTGCGGTTTCTTCCTGCCCCAGCCAGGGCGCGAAGAAATCGGCCAGTCCGGCAAAACCCGTCAGCTTTTCCCCCACGCCCCACAGTGGCGACAGAATCAGCTGCCAGATAAAGCCGATGATTACCACCGACAGCAAGGTCGGCAGAAAGATCAGCGTGCGGTAAGTGCGCGCACCGCGCAGTCCCTTGAGACTGAATAGCGTGGCCAGCGCCAGACCGATGGGATTTTGCAGCAGCATATGAATCACGAAGAAGCGCGCGTTATTCGCCATGGCGTTCCAGAAGCCGGCCGACCAGTCGGGATCGAGCAGGATGGTGCGGAAGTTATCCAGCCCGACAAAGACCGCGTGACCGCCGTCATCGGCGCTGAAGAAACCCTGTGCCAGCGTCTGTGCCAGCGGCATCGCGCTAAACAGCGCGTAGACCAGCAAGGCTGGCGCCAGAAACAGCACCAGTTGCCAGGGCTTTACCTTATGAACTGCATGTTTCAAGGAACACTCCAGTAGTCGGACTTCAAATCGGACGAAAAAAACGGGCGGAAAAAAGAACCGGCACCGCGCCCGGCGCCGGTCAAGGGATCACACCATCATCGGGGGAGACGTATGTGACGCTACTTTTGCTGTGGTTTGTACCACTTGGCAAAACCGTTTTGCAGCTTGGCCGCAGCATCTTTCGGCGCCAGCTTGCCGTTCAAAACCTGTGCATTCACGTTCCACAATTCACTCTCCATACTTGGCTGGCCGCGGTTCAGCACCTGCGCGTTGAAACGTATCGTCGAGGCGCAGGTGGTGCGCCATTCGGCCACCTGTTTGGCCACCGGATCGCGCACCGCGATCAGATGATTCGACAGCGAGAAAAAGCCCGTCACCCGGTTGGTATAGAGATCGGCGAATTCCTGCGATCCCACCCAGGCCAGAAACTTGAAGGCGTCTTCCTTGTTACGCGACTTGCGGTTGATACCGATGCCGATATCCATGTGATCGGAAATGAAGCATGGGTCACCGGCTTTGCGCACCGGCGGCGGGAAAGCGCCCAGTTCCAGACCGGGGATCTGGCCGAAGTACGAGATATCCCACGAACCGGCCGGATAGATGGCCGCGCGCCCCAGCGCAAACTGGTTCTGGCTGTCGCCATAGGTCTGGGCGCTGGCACCCTTGCCCAGATAGCTGCCCATGCGCTGTTCGAATTGCAGCGCCTCGACGAATGGCGCATCGGTCAGTTTGGCCTTACCGCTTATCAGTGCCTTGCGGCCTTCCTCGCCACGCCAGAAATTCGGGCCGATATTGGTGTACACCATCTGGCTGCTTTCCCACTGGTCGGCGGTGCCCAGCGCCAGCGGTGCCACGCCACCCTTCTTCAGTGCTTCGAGCACGGCGAAGAATTCGTCGACGGTGCGCGGTGTCTGCAGATTGAGTTTTTTGAAGATTTTTTTGTTGTACAGGAAGCCGTGAATCACCGACGCGACCGGCATGCAGAAAGTGTCCTTGCCATCATCGGTCTGCCACGCCACCATCGCCGTGGCGGGAAAGTTCTGCATCCCCGGTTTGCCATCGAGTTTTTCCAGTTGCCCTTTTTTGTAGAGCGACAGCGCCACATCGAAAGGACGGCAGGCAATCAGATCACCAGCAGTACCGCCAGCCAGCCGCGCGGCCAGACTGGAGTCATATTCGGTCGGGGCGGTCGGGGCGAACTTCACTTCGATCCCCGGATGGTTTTTTTCGAACGCCGGCAGCAGCACTTTTTCCCACAGTGCCTTGTCATCCACGCGCCAGCTTTCGATCACCAGCGTGCCGGCTTGCGCCACTTGCGTGACCAGACCAGCGGCCAGACCGGCGGCTAGTACTGCGCTACGAATCAGGGGGCGAACAGTCATGTAACTTCCTTATCTATGGCTATCTTTGCAACGATGAGCCGATACTAGCACCGGAATTTACATGACAACACCACCCTCTCGCCTGCCTCAAAATAGTTTCAAGTCCTTGAATTTAAATGGTTAATTTATTCAATGCTGAATCAGCGCCTTACACTTCGCAACATTCACTGGCATAGACAAGCCAAACCCCGCATAAAGTCAGGCCGTGCGGCAACGCAGGGAAAGAAATCCTTACAAAACTTAACAAAACTCTGCGGCAGGTGTTGTCGGAACGCTGCACAGCAAACTGATAAGCGTCATACGCCGGTAATACTCGGTCGCTACAGTCTCGGGTTTTCTACTCACCCACGGTCGATCTTTTATGTTCTCTGCTACCCCCTACACGAAAACCCGTTTGCATCTGGCGCTGGCTGCCGCAGGTCTGTGCGCACTGCATGGCCCTTTGCAAGCTGCCGACGACGCCGCCGAAGGCGCACTCTCGCGGGTCATCGTCAAGGCCACGGTAGAAAAGAAAAAACTCGGCGATAGCGTCAGCGCCGGTGCACTGGGTCGCAAGTCCGAACTGGACACGCCTTTCTCGACCAAGGCAGTCAGCAGCGACGAAATCGAAGACCGTCTGGCCACCAGCATTTCGGAAGTGCTCAAGTACGACGCTTCGGTGACCGCCATCAGCCCACCGATCAGCACCCACCCTGCCACCATCCAGATGCGCGGCCTGCGCCTCGATGATCTGAACGGCTACAAGATCAACGGACTGGCAAACGTCAACCGCGGCACCGAAATGCCACTCGAGATGTTCGAAAGCGTCGAAGTGCTGAAAGGCCTGAGCGGCTTTATGTACGGCTTCGGTTCGCCGGGTGGCATCGTCAACTACGTCAGCAAGCGTCCCACCACCGAACGCAGTTTCAGCGCCGCGCTGGGCTATCAGGAGGGCGGCGCGATCAAGGAACACTTCGACATCGGTGGCTTGCTGGGCGAGCAAGGTGGCTTCGGCTACCGCCTCAACCTGCTGCATGAAGATGGCGGTGTGCAGGAAGAAAGCGGCAGCATCAAGCGCAATGCCGCAGGCCTGAATCTGGCGTGGCGCCTCACGGGAGACATCGCGCTGAGCTACGACGCGATCTACCAGCGCCGGTGGCACCGACGTGGTGCTGTCGCCCCTGTACGCGGTGCCACATACGATCGCCGGTGACAGCAAACTCAATAGCATCGGCGCCGGCAGCGACGTCGAGTTCACCCTGTACACACTGGGCATGGATGTACGCGTGGCACCGGACTGGATGCTCAACCTGTCCTATCGCACTTCCGATTCCACCCGCGTCTACAAGAAAGACCAGTATTACATCACCAGCGATAAAGGCGACTACAAGGATCGCGTCACTTCCGAGCTGCACGGCTACCACTTCGATCAGGTACAAGCCAGCGTCGAAGGAAAGGTCCGTACCGGCGCCGTGGCACACGACATCGTGGCCGGTATCAGCTCGCAGAATCTGACCTCGACGTCATCGGTCGTCACGCCCAAGACCTACCTCGGTACCGGCAATCTGTATGCACCGACCATCATCAACGTCGCCAGCATCAACTGGAGTGGCGGCACCTATCGCGACGAAGCAACCCGTCAGGAAGCCCTGTTCGTCAGCGACACGCTCAAGCTGGACGAGCACTGGTCGCTGCTGGCCGGTGCGCGCTACACCCGCTTTAATGAGAACGCCTATTCCACCAAGGGTGCCGTAACTGCCAGCTATCCGGCCAGCCGCACCACTCCGACCGTCGCGTTGATGTACAAGCCTGCCGCCGATACCACCGTCTACGGCAGCTATGTCGAAGCGATGGAGCAGGCCTCCAATGCGCCGGCATCGACGACCAACGCCAACCAGACCTTCGCACCGCTGCGCAGCAAGCAGGCCGAAGTCGGCGTCAAGACGGAGCGCAGCTTCTGGAATGCCAGCGCTGCCCTGTTCCGCATCCAGCGCGGCGCGCAGTACACCAACGCGGCCAATCTGTATGTGAGCGATGGCGAGACCCGCTATCAGGGGCTGGAAGTAAACAGCGTGGTGCAGGCCGCCAGGAACCTGTCGATCGAAGGCGGCATCATGCTGCTCGACGCCACCTTGCAAAATGCGGCGCCCGGCTACAGCGGCAAGCGCGCCGTGGGTGCGCCACGCCGTCAGGCTTCGGTGCAGGCCACCTGGCGCGAAGTGTTGCCGGGACTGGCGCTGCACGTCGGTTCGCAGTATCTGGGCGAACTGCCGCTTGATGCGGCCAATGTGCACACCTTGAACGGCGCCACCCTGTTCGATGCCGGCTTCAACTATCGCCACCGCTATTTCGCTAAGATGGTCAGCGTGCGCGCCAACATCTCTAACCTCGCTAACCGCAAGTACTGGACCTACTATCAGGAAAACTACCTGAACGTGGGCGCACCACGCACGGCCAGCGTCAACCTGCGCGTGGACTTCTAAACGATGCGCCTGCGCCAGCTTGCGGTGGCG
>JAIELO010000213.1 GCA_019752915.1 Burkholderiaceae bacterium | reverse complement strand
TTTCTTTCCATTTTATGCGCGCTGCTGATCGAACAGATGAAGCCGCTGCGTGCAGACAATCCGATTTACGCGGAAATCAAGGCACTGGCATTGCGCATGGAGACCTGGTTTAACGCCGGTCACTCGAGCCATGGCCGGATGGGCTGGTTCCTGATGATGGCACTGCTGATGGTGCCGACCGCGCTGATCTACTGGGTGCTGCAGCACTATCACTGGTTCCTCGCCGCGTTCGCGTGGAATGTGCTGATCGTCTACCTGACGCTGGGCTTCCGCCACTACAGTCATTATTTCACTTCGATCCAGCTGGCTCTGAATGCGGGCGATGAAGCGGCTGCGCGCAGCTTGCTGGCCGAGTGGACCAAGCAGGACACGGTAGGCATGGAAAGCACCGAAATCGCCCGGCTGGCCGTGGAAAAATCGCTGATTACCACGCACCGCAATGTGTTCGGGGTGTTCTTCTGGTTCCTGATGCCGCTGGGACCTGCCTGCGCCGTGATGTACCGCGTGGCCGAACATCTGGCGCGCGCATGGAACGAGCCCGAGCATATGCGTAATGAAGCGTTCGGCCAGTTCGCCGCCCGCGCCTTCTACTGGATCGACTGGATTCCGGTGCGCCTGACGGCGGTGGCCTTCGCCGTGGTGGGCAATTTCGAGGATGCGATCTACGCCTGGCGTAACTTCGCGCACCGCTGGCAGGACGAAGCCATCGGCATCATTCTGTCGGCCGGTGGTGGCGCGATGGGGGTGCGGCTGGGCACGCCGGCGGAAAACGCTGCCAAGGTGTTGCCGGTGGATGCTGCCACGGTAGACATCAGTGATGAAGAGCCGGACGTGCTGCCGGGTGAAGAGCCGAATGTGCGCGCCCTGCAAAGTACCGTCGGACTGGTGTGGCGTGCCTTGCTGCTGTGGATGATGTTGTTATTGCTGCTGTCCGGCGCAGTCTGGCTCGGAGCGGCGCCCTAAAAGAGTACAATACGCGTATTGCTTTGGTGCAGGATGATAATATTTCTGCACCAAAATGCTTGAGCGTGAGAATTTGCGACGTTATTTCAAGGACTTACGTATTTAGGTCTTCTATAAGATATAATACGTAAGATTCTTACAGAATGATATCCGCCCGGCCCATCCGCCGGGAATGTTCACGCATTCTTGTTACCAACAAGTATCTACGCAGAAGCAGCCCGCCTATGGCCGAGTCAGCCCACAATCCGACAGAACAGCTCGATTCGTTCTTTATCATTGGCCGCACCAGTAATGGTCGCCAGTTCCGCCCGAGTGATTGGGCCGAACGTCTGTGTGGCGTGATGGCCTGTTTCAAGCCGGAAGGTTTCGGCGGCGGACGCGATTCCCACCTGCAGTTTTCCCCCTATGTACGTCCGGTAGTCCTCGACGGCGTGAAGTCGGTGGTGGTCAACGGCAAACTGCGTGACCTCGAGCCGATGGCTTACCATTTTGTGATTTCCTTCGCCAAAGATAACGACCTGCAAATGGTCGATGCCTGCATCCTGCCTGACAAGACCTGAGCCCGGTCGGCTGCGCGCCTGCCTCCGCTCTGATTCTGTGACATGCCATGCCTCCGCTGGCAGCGACATCCTCCCTTAAAATTTCCTGAAGTGGCGCACCGCGCTGCTGCCGCTCGGCGTATGCTGCCAGTTCCTTGTCCTTTGCGTGAGCGACCATGTACTGCAGTCCTTTGAAACGCCTTGTTGCCGCCAGCCTGATGCTGTGTGGCTTGTCCTTTGCTGCGCTGCCGGCGGCCGCCGCTAATACTAGTGCTACGGTCACTGTGGCCGCTAAAGGCGATACTGCCGCTGCTGCCATTGCTGCCATTCCTGCCCGCGCGCTGCCGCGCGGGGTGGTGGCCGGTCCCGCCACCGAGGGCATTAGCGAGTACCGCTTGCCGAACGGCTTGAAAGTGCTGCTGTTCCCGGATGCGTCCAAGCCCACCATCACCGTCAACGTCACCTATCTGGTCGGCTCGCGCCATGAAAATTATGGCGAGACCGGCATGGCCCACCTGCTCGAGCATATGCTGTTCAAAGGCTCGCCGAAAAACCCCCGCATCGTCGAGCAGATGTCGCAGCGTGGCATGGACTTCAATGGCACCACCGCGCTGGACCGTACCAATTACTACGAGGTGTTTCAGGCCAGTGAGGATAATCTGCGCTGGGCGCTGACCATGGAGGCTGACCGCATGGTGCACTCCTTCGTGGCGCGCAAGGATCTCGATACCGAGATGACGGTGGTGCGCAATGAATTCGAGAGTGGCGAGAATAGCCCGGTCAGCGTGGTATTCAAGCGTATGCAGAGCATCGCCTATGACTGGCATAGCTATGGCCGTTCGACCATCGGCAATCGCAGCGATATCGAGAACGTCGGCATCGATAATCTGCGCGCCTTCTACCGCACCTACTACCAGCCCGATAATGCGGTGCTGCTGGTGGCAGGTAAATTCGATCCGGCGCGCACACTGGCGCTGATCAGCCAGAGCTTCGGTGCGATCCCGAAACCGCAGCGACGCCTGCCGCGCTTCTGGACCGTGGAGCCGACCCAGGATGGCGAGCGCAGTTTCGTGGTGCGCCGTCAGGGCGATATGCAGCTGGTGATGCTGGGCTATAAGGTGCCGTCGGCGCTGCATGACGATAGCGATGCGCTGAGTTTCATGTCCGAGATTCTGGGCGATACGCCGGGCGGGCGTTTGCACAAAGCGCTGGTGGAGACCGGACTGGCGGTGCAGGTGTTCAGTTATGGCGAGACCGGTTATGCACCGGGCTTGCAGCTGATGGGCGCAATGGTGAAGGCCGGCGCGCCGCTGGAACCGGTGCGCGAGGCGCTGATCGCCACGGTGGAAGGCTTTGCCGCTAGCCCGCCCAGTGATGAGGAAATGGAGCGGGCGCGGCGCAATTTTGCGAACGGCATCGAGAAAGCGCTCAATGATCCGCAGCAGGTTGGGGTCAGCCTGTCGGAGGAGATCGCGCTGGGCGACTGGCGCCTGCTGTTTCAGGGGCGCGACAAGCTAGCCTCGTTCACCGCGCAGCAGGTCGCGGCAGCGGCGGGGCGCTATCTGAAGCGCGATAACCGCGTGGTGGGCAGTTTCGTGCCGGACGGCGCGCCGCAGCGCGCCGAGATTCCGTCAGCGCCCAGCGTGGCACAGGTGATGCGCGATTTTAAAGGGCGCGCCAGCGCGCTCAGTTCCGAAGTGTTCGATCCCGATCAGGACAATATCGATGCGCGCACCGAGCGCCTGAACATCGCAGGCCTGAAGGTGGCGTTGTTGCCCAAGAAAACCCGTGGCGGCGCGGTGTCGGTGAATCTGGCGCTGCACTGGGGTGACGAGAAAAATCTCTTCAATCAGTCGGTCGCCGCCAGCGCCGCGCAGCAGATGCTGATGCGCGGTACGCAGCGCTATAGCCGCCAGCAACTGGCCGATGCCTTCGCCAAATTGAAGGTCTCCGGGGATGTGTATCACTTCGATACCACCGGCGAGCATCTGGCGGCGGCGCTGCAACTGGTGACGCATGTGCTCAGAGAGGCGAACTTCCCGCCCGCGGAATTCGAGCAATGGCGTCAGCAGAAGCTGGCGGCGATCGAAGCGGGCCGCAATCAGCCCGAAGAGCTGGCGCAGGCGCAGCTCGATCAGCACTTTAACCATTACCCGCCCGGCGATGTGCGTGCACCGATGACGGTGGAGCAGCAACTGGCAGCGGTCAAAGCGCTCAAGCTGGACGAGGTGATTGCCTTCCACCAGCGTTATTACGGTGCCAGTCATGGCGAGCTGGCGATCGTTGGCGACTTCGATGCAGCGGCCATCAAGCCGGTGATTGCAGACAGTTTCGCGGGCTGGAACAGTCAGGCCAGCTATGCGCCGATTACCCGCAGCCATGGCGAGACGCCGCCTTTGCAGCAATTCATCGATGCGCCCGACAAGGAAAATGCCAACTACGCCGCGCGCCTGAATCTCGACCTGAATCTCGATGACGATGCCTATCCATTGCTGGAACTGGCCAATTTCATTTTCGGTGGCGATGGACTGAATTCGCGGCTGATGGAACGCATCCGTCAAAAGGATGGTCTGTCGTATGGCGGCGGCAGTGGCGTGCAGGGTGGCACGATCGACCGTGCCGGCAGTTTCGTCATCGAGGCCATCGCCGCGCCGCAGAATCTGCATAAACTGGCAGCGGCAATCCGTCAGGAGCTAGAACTGGCTGTCAAACAGGGCTTCACTGCCGACGAGCTGGCGCGCGCCAAATCGGCGCTGCTGCAGCAGCGCAGCATGGCGCGCAGCGTCGACGCAGGGCTGGCGGCAGGCTGGACCCGCTATCTGTATCTGGAGCGCAGCTACCGCTGGAACAAAGCCTACGAGGCCAAGTTGAAAGCGGCCACGCTGGCGCAGGTCAACGCGGCGTTCCGTACCGCCATCGATCCGGCGCGCCTGTCCGTGGTGATGGCGGGCGATGCCCGCAAGGCCGGCTCGCAACCCTGAGCGGCACATGCGGTGGTTCAGCTGGCGTTGAGTTCGGCGACGAAGTCGTACAGATCGCCGCCGAAGTAGCTGCGGCAGAATTCGACGGCGCGCCCGTCACGC
>JAIELO010000399.1 GCA_019752915.1 Burkholderiaceae bacterium | reverse complement strand
GCCGCGCGCCTGCCGCACCGTTGGGGTGGCTGGCGCGCCGAGACCTTATCGACCGACCGTTTCCTGCTGGTGACGGCGCAGCACGGCGTTCACCACCATGGTCCGCATATCGTTGAGCAGGCTGAATTCTGTCTGGCTCAGTTCGATCGGCGGGAAACTATCGTCCCAGTCGCCATACAGGAAACCGGCTGACTGACCATTCGCCGAAAGCGGCAGAATCACGAAGCTATGCGCTGCCGACAGCGTATCGCGCCACCAGTCCGGCAACTTGGCAGCGAACTTGGCATCGCGGGCATTTTCAATAAAGATCACCCGGTCGCTATTGAGTGCAGCGTGGAACACATTGGGCTGGTAGGCATCGTCGAATACCAGTTTCGGCAGGATTTCGCGGATGTCATTGCCGAAGCCGATTTTCGCAGCGTACTGACTGTCTTTCCGGTTGCGCACGAAGGCCAGCGCGCGAGAGAACTCCAGCCCTTTGAAGACCGTTTCCAGCGCAATCTGCACCATCTGGCCGGGATTGGCGGTGTGCATCATGTCGCGCATATCGGCCAGTCCGCTGAGCAGAATCTGGTTGCCGGCATCGCGCTGGCGCGTCTTGGCCAGTGCTTTAGCGCGCCGCTCGGCCGGTTTCGACAGCGGTGCAATAGTCAGGTCTTTGGCCGCCACGACTTTGGCCTGTTCAATCGCACCCAGCAGTTTTTCTGGCTGCACGCCCAGCATCACGGAATAGGCATCTGCCAGTTGTGCTACCGCTGCGGCACCGGCCGCATCATCATTCCACAGGGACTCGGCGCAGGCTGCCGACATGGTCGACAGGCCGGCGATCCAGTCGGAAGGGCTGACGTCACCCCCCGGTTCGGGTGGCGCCAGCTTGCGCATACCGTTGATCAGGCCAGCCGGTAGCCCCCAGTGTAGCGCTGCCGCATGGCCGATTTCGTCCAGACCTAGTCCCAGCAATTGCGGGGCGATCGCTTCCACATCGCGCCCGTCCTGGGCAGCACTACGCTGCAGTTCGTGCCAGCGTTCCGGCATATAGTAGGTCAGCATCATGCGCCCCAGCGTGTGCAGCATCGAGCACACCACGGCCTCTTCGCCCAGCCGGCTTTCGGCGGTGGTCGCAATCTGTTGCGCCACAATCCCCGCCAGCACCGCTTTTTCCATCTCCACATGCGAGGCGGACGCATCACCGGTGGCGCTAGATAATTCTTCGATCAGCTTGAGCCCCAGCGCCAGATGGCCGATCGCGTCGGTACCCAGCACCTGCACGGCTTTCGACACGGTGCTGATGTGCTGGCCGAAGGCCGCGTACATACCGCTATTGGCCAGTCGCAGCACTTTCTGGGTCAGCACCGGATCGGACAGCACGGTGCGCGTCATATTGAATTCCTGCTCGTCCTCGCCGCGCATGGCGCCCAGAATGGCGCTAATGGCTTTGGCAAAGCCGGGCATATCGCCGCGCCGGCGGGTCGATTCCCACAGCGTGGCCAGCGTGGCATCGGCCAGCGCATTGCCAGTGTTGCTACGCAAACTCATTTGCCCACCTGTCGCAGGTCAGGGTGGACAATTTTCAGGTGCATGCTTTCGCGCAGCGCTGCCATGGCAATATTGGCCGCCATCGGTTTGCCGGTCAGATAACCTTGAATATACTGGCATCCACGCTGTTCCATATAGGACAGCTGTTCTTCCGTTTCGACACCTTCCGCCACCACCGACAGATCAAGATGCTTGGCCAGATCGAGCACGGCATTGCAGATTGCCGCGTCTTTCTGGGAGCCGGGCAGGTCGCGAATAAAGGCGCGGTCGATCTTCAGTACGGAAATCGGGAAGCGTTTCAGATAGGCTAGCGACGAGTAGCCGGTGCCGAAATCATCGATGGCAATCCGGGCTTTGCGTTGCGTCATTTTCGACAGGATGGTTTCGGCATGCACCGGGTCCACCATCAGGGTTCCTTCAGTAATTTCTAGTACCAATTGCTCACCTAGTAGGCCGGAGAAGGCGATGGCATCATCCAGCACGTCCAGAAATTTATCGTTGCGGAATTGTCGCGGGCTGATATTCACAGAAATGTAGAGGGGGCGCTTGGCCACTTCCTCGAACTGTTTCAGCTGTACACACGCTGCTTTGAGCGCCCAGGCGCCCAGCAGGTTGATCAGGCCGTTGGTTTCCGCGATGGGAATAAAGCGTGCCGGCGGCACCATGCCGAGGGTCGGGTGTTTCCAGCGCATCAGGGTTTCGAAGCCCTGGATCTCGCGCGTACGGGCGTCGACGATGGGCTGGTAAAACAGCAGGAATTCGCCTTCGCGCACGGCCTGGAACATCGCCGCTTCCAGAGAAATATCATGTTCCGGCGGGCCGGACTGGGTCTGGCTGTACACCACGCAGCGCGCCTTGCCGGTTTCCTTGGCGAGAGACATGGCGGCGTCGGCCAGCGCCAGCAGGCGTCCTTCTTCTTCGGCATGCTGCGGATACACGGCTACCCCAACCGATGCGCCAACGTAGATGGTGTGGCTGTCCACTTCGAAGGGCGATTGCAGGGTCGCGATCAGGCGTCCGGTGACCAGCTTGATCTGGGCTTCGGTCGCGGTACCGGGCAGGATGGCGACAAATTCGTCGCCGCCGACCCGTGCCAGGGTATCGCTATCGCGCAAGGTTTTGCGCAAGCGTGCAGCGGCAATGCGCAATACCGCATCACCGACCGGGTGACCAAGACCGTCGTTCACTTTTTTAAAACCATCGAGACCGATGGTGGCAATCGAAAAACTCTGGCCGGAACGACGCGCGTTGGCGATCACCATGCGGATCCGGTCGGACAGCAGCAGGCGGTTCGGCAGCTCGGTCAGTGCGTCGTGGGTGGCCATGTGGCGCAAGCGTTCTTCGGTCGCTTGCTGCTGGGTCATATCGCGTCCCACCACCAGCAGCTCTATGCTAGCTTGCTGGCTGATGTAGGAGGATAGCCGTAATTCGAAGCGGATCTCTTTGTTCGCGACCTTGAAACGGCTTTCGAATTGTCGATTACGCTCGCCGGCCAGTACGGCGGCGATGGCTGTATGCAGGGCAGGGCGGTCGTCTTCCGCGAGCAGTTTCTCTAGCGGCGTGCCCGTCAGAGCGGATTCGGCACCGAACAATTCGCTGGTGCGCTGGCTGGCAAACAGTATCTGTCCCTCGGCGCCGAGACGTAAGACGACGTCGCCGGCCTCTTCCATGAGGTTATCCAATTCATGTCGCGGGGAAGGGACGGGAATACTGGAGGACATCGCGTGATTTTAATCTTTCAGTTTCTATACTGGTCATGCAACAGCGCCGCAGGCTGTACCAAAGCGCAATGTATCACTGATAGCGGTGAAATCACATGAAAAATGACAATATCCGTAAGACTTTTTTCGTTTTTCCACGGCACTGTCGAAAAAACCTCTCCTCAGAGGGAGAAAACAGGTTTTCGGGGTAGCACGACGGGGCAATTCGCAGCGAAAAGACGCAGTTTTTATATTGATCGAAAGTTACTCTTGTTTGCTCAGGACAAAACTGACTGCACCCCCGAGATGGGCGGGAAATCCGAATAGCCGTACCGAGATCAGGTCCGCTTCATTTGCGCTGAGTGCGCCTTTCTGAACGTGCTGCTGCGCCGTTGATGCCAGGGCGTGCAGCAGTCGCTCGACAATGCGCCCGGCGCACAGCTGGCGAGCGTCAAGTTGGCTTGCCCGCGTTGGCAGGCGCAAAGCTGGTGGAACGGGCAGTCCGGCGCCACAGGCAGCGTTCTTTAGCAAGGCGTGACTGACGCCTTCCTCCAGCAAAGTCTGACAGGTCGCCGCATAGCAATTGTCCAAGTCCCCTCGCAACTGTTGCGCGGCTGTGCTGGTGAGATCGGTTGACTGTTGCGCTAGGCGCATCAGCTGTTTGGCGGCCGGGGCGTTGACGGTCTGGCAGAAGTAACGGCGTTCGATCAATAAGGCGTTGGCGAAGTCTACCTGTAATCCTTCCGTGAGCGCGCACAGTAGCGCTTCCGCAGCCGGCGAGTGTCCGCCGGACCGTGCCCGCAGCATGGCCGGCGCCATTTGCAGCAGGCGCAGATTGTTGCGGCTATCCGGCGCGCCGCCCGGTACGCGGTAATGGGGCGTATCCCAAGGTTGTCGTGGCGGGCTCCCCTGGGCCAGATGCTGCTCTGCCAGCACGGTGAGCCCGGCGGAATCTGCCGCGCTGGCGTGAATCATCCCCAGTTGCAGTGCTTCAGCGTTGCCGAAGGGCTGGCCTTCCAGCAAGAGCGGCATGGCTGCCTGATAACCGGCTAAGCGCCCGATACGGGCAACTTCGCCGCTGCAGGGCATGATGCCGAGTGTCACCTGCGGCAGGCTGTAGCGGCTATCGGCCAGTGCATAGCGTCGCTGGCAAGCCAGTGCCAGTCCCAGTGCATGACCGCTCAGGTGGCCGCCCAGCAGGGCAATCACTGGTTTGTCGAGGTGTTCCAGGCGGCGCAGCAGTTGCTGGTAATTGCCTAGCAATGCCATGCAGTCGGCTGCCTGCGCGGTCGTCAACGTCATCAGTTGTGGCAATCAAAGTTACATATTCATCAATACAAATAACTTTTAC
>JAIELO010000222.1 GCA_019752915.1 Burkholderiaceae bacterium | reverse complement strand
AAGCGTTCAAGATTCTGCTGGGGCGTGGCCCGATTGCAGCAGCACCTTATGGCTACCAGTTCGACGCCTACCGTAACCGGCTGGTGCGCACCTGGCGTCCCGGCGGCTACCGCAATCCTTTACAACAACTGGCGATGTGGCTAATCCGGCGCCGCCGCGGAGCAAACTCATGAGTCAGGCAGCGAACGCGCTCGACCCCACCCTGGAACAGATCCTCGAACTGGCGCGCTGGGCGCCCAGCGGCGACAACACCCAGCCGTGGCGCTTTGAAATTCTCGGCCCGCGCCGCCTGACTGTGCATGGCAACGACACGCGCCTTCACTGTGTCTACGATCTGGATGGTCACCCCAGCCAGCTATCGCTGGGCGCCTTGCTGGAATCCCTGGCGATTGCCGCCACCCGCTTCCACCTGCAGGCGCACGTCAGCCGCCATGCGGAAGCGCCGGAGCAGCATCCACGCTTCAGCATCGAGCTGCTACCGGGGCCCCATCAGGCCGCCGATCCGCTGGCTGACATGCTGCAGCGGCGCAGCGTGCAGCGGCGCCCGCTCAGTCGCCGCCCGCTCAGTGCGCTGGAACGCACTGCGCTGGCAGCGGCACTACCGCAAGGCTATCAGGTGCACTGGCTGGAGGGACGCGCCCGGCGTCAGGCGGCGTGGCTGATGTTTGACAATGCCCGGCTACGCCTGACCATGCCGGAGGCATGGCAAGTGCACCGCAGCGTCATCGAATGGGGCAGCCGCTACAGTATCGACCGGATTCCGGCACAGGCGCTCGGCGTCGATCCCGCCACGGCGAAGCTGATGCACTGGATTATGCAGCGCTGGCAGCGGGTGGAATTTTTCAATCGCTGGCTGGCCGGCACGCTGATGCCGCGTTTGCAGATGGACTTACTGCCGGGACTGGCGTGTGCCGCCCATTTTGTTCTGTATGCCGAGCGCCGCCCCCAGCGTATCGACGATTTCATCGACGCCGGTCGTGCCATGCAGCGCTTCTGGCTAACGGCCACTGCGCTGGGGCTGCAATTGCAACCGGAACTGACACCACTAATCTTTGCCCGCTATGTGCACGATGGCCGGGTGTTCTCCGCCACACCCGGCATGCAGAAGCAGGCGGCGGCATTGTCACGCCGCGGCGCCAGTCTGGTCGGCGCCAGCGTCTGGGAACAGGCCGTCTTTATGGGCAGGCTCGGTGCAGGC
The DNA here is from genome assembly GCA_019752915.1 of Burkholderiaceae bacterium. Classification (GTDB taxonomy): domain Bacteria; phylum Pseudomonadota; class Gammaproteobacteria; order Burkholderiales; family Burkholderiaceae_D; genus Rugamonas. Next base: position 3,440 of record JAIELO010000222.1, on the reverse strand, counting down.
CCCGCGCCGACGGCCCGTTCACTGCGGCTGCCACTGCACAGTCTGTTGATAGCGCCCCCGGGGAGGCACTGATGCGCACCATCAAAGGCGCCCAGATCGCCCTGTTTCTCGCCCTGTTCCTGCTGATCGTGTTACTGGCACTGTTTACCACCGAGGTACTACTGGGCCCGTTGGCGCTGGGGGATTTTCGCGGCGTGGTACTGGTTGCGGCAGCGCTGCTGCTGATCTACCTGTACGCCATGCTGGTGTACCGCATCGTGCTGTATCGGCTGCCGCTGCGCGAAGGCGTGGTGGCCGAACACACGCCGGAAGAAACCATCGCCAACCTCAATATTCTGTTCTATCTACTGCTGTTCAACTCGCTGATCCGTACCCACTTTATTCCCGTGCCGCTGTTGCGCCTGATCTACCTCGGTCTGGGTGCCAGACTGGGCAGCAATACCTACTGCGCCGGGGTGATGCTCGATCCACCGCTCACACAAATTGGCAGCAATTCCATCGTCGGCCACGACGCCGTCATCTTCGCCCATGTAATCGAAGGCGATAAGTTGGAATTGCGTCGCGTGCGCATCGGCAGCCATGTCACCATCGGCGCCACCGCCGTCATCATGGCGGGTGTCACGATCGGCGATCGCGCCATCATCTCGGCAGGTGCAGTGGTCACCAAGGATAGCCAGATCGGCGCGGATGAAGTGTGGGGCGGCATCCCCGCACGGCGCCTGAAAAGTCTTGCCGACAAGACCTCCTGAAAACTGTCGGGATTTTTGACAGACCGCTGCCCACCAACCGTCAGCTGCACGCTAAGTTCCTGATTTCACAAGCACTCCTGCGCTTGGCAAGGCTTTTGCTCTAGCACCGGTACGACCCCGATTTCCGGGTTCTCACCGATCAGGAGTGTTTATGAAACAGCTCAAATTGGCCCTCGGCAGTGCACTGCTGGCCACCACCATGGCCGCACATGCCGGCCCTACTGTAGGACTCGACCCCACCGGCACCGGAACCTACACCACCTATGCCGATCTGTGGACCAACGTCACCGATACGGCATTAGCCACCGGCTTCATCCCCGGACTGACCGTGGGCCCCGGCGGCGCCGCACCGTATCTGACCGAACTGCGTTCGCAGATGGTCATTGGCACTATGACGAACAGCAATATTCCGGCACTGGTAACGCCTGCCGGCCTGAACACCACCTTTGAGATCAGCAAAGTGGTGCGCTTCCAGGAACTGGTCGACTTCCAGACTCCGACCACCGCCCACTTCACCATGCCCGCCTCGCAATCGGCTGCGATGGATGTCGATCCGCTGCGTGCCGGCGTGCAGAATCTCGCCATCTTCCTCGACCAGATCGGCCCCGGTGGCGGCAGCAAAGCCGTTCCCGGCAATGGCGTCAACACGGTACGCTGCTATGGTGAAGGGGTAACCTCGGCCGGTTGCGGCGGTGCTGGCGATCCCGATGGGGATGGCATCATGATTCTGTCCGGCCATCTGGTATTCAACGATGCCAGCTTTACCGCAGCAGGCCCGGTCGGTACCGGCTCCTTCGATTCACGCTTCATGATCGACTATGTCGACCCGGCCTATCTGGACATCGTGACCGGCTCGATCTTCAGCGACAAGATCACCGGCACCACCAACGTGCCATCGTTCTTCACGCCCACCAGTATGTGGGATGGCGCCACGCCCACCACGGTACCGTTCCTGAAAGTGGATTCCTCGCAAAGCTTTGCCGCCGTGCCGGAACCGGCTACGCTGGCACTGATCGGTCTGGGCTTTGCCGGACTCGCGCTGGGCAATCGCCGTCGTAGTGTTCCAACGGCGCTGGCAGCGTAAGCGCTCAAGGCCCCGCGCAGCGCTGGCGGGGCCTGCTCGGCATGAGCACCGAGCAAAGGGCACTGCATTTACGTCACAGAAGCAAGGTCCCCGTCTGAACGGCAGCGCATCAAGCGGCGCGTGCACCAACGCGCTGCAAGGCCGCAAGCAAGCGCTGCGCCACATCGTAGCGCTGGAACACGCTGGCCATCTCCTGCGCTGCAGCACGGATACCCGGGTGGACCAGCATCTGCAGCACCGTTTCACGCAACACGACCGCTTCCAGCCGGTCCGAACGCAGGCACCGTCCGGCGCCCACCGCCAGCACACCCTGCATATTCAGATACTGGTCCAGATTGCCGGCTATCCCCAGAACTGGCACACCGGCTGCGAGTGCCTGCTGCGTGCTGGGACTACCACCATTGCAGATCATCAGTGCGGCTCTTTGCGCGGCCTGTTCGCCGGGCAGATAGCGCGCCACGTAGGCATTCTCGGGCACGGCATCGGGAATGGCCTGCCCGGCAGTCGCCACCATCACGCGCAGCGGCAATAGCGCTAGTGCCTGTAGTATCAGCGGTAGCAACTGCCCCTGCCCGGAACTGCCCAGCGTGACATACACAAGTGGCAAGTCCACCGCCAGTCCATACCACCAGGGCGGCAGTGCCATGTCGGGTGACCATGTCACCGGCCCCAGATAGGCGTGGTGAGCGGGCAGATTCGTTGCTGCAAACATTTCTGCCACGTCCGGATAGAGCACCTGATCCGCGTCGGCGTACAGGCTGCGCAAATCATATGGCAGCGTGGGCTGCCCAAAGCGTCGTCGTAGCCGGTTCAGCGGCACGCTATGCAGGGCAAACGCCAGCGGCCGCACGGCGCGGAAGATGGGATCGGCCAGCGCGATCGGCAACAGCCGCGCCAGAGCAATCGCCGGCACCGTGTAATGCTGGGCGACGAACGGGCTCCAGTACGCATTGATCAGCCCGATGTAGGGCAGCCGCAACAGGCGCGCGCTGACTGCCAGCGAGAGCCGGAAGTCGCCAATCACGGCATCCGGCGCCACGCGCTCGAGCAGGCGCCGGTCATCCTGTACGTAGCTCTGCAGGGTCGCCACATCGTAGACCGGCTTGCCGGCGGCCAGTGCGGCCAGAAAGCGCGCACTGGAGATGCTCGCCAGCGGCCAGTACTGCATCGGGCCGTCATGCACAAACTCGGCGTAAGCCGGTGCACAGGCAAAGTGAAGTTCATAGTGCTGCGGGGAGAGCATGCGCGACAACGCCAGCGGTCGGCCCACATGCGCGAGCGTGACCGCCTCTGCCACAAACAGTATCTTTTTTCGCACCATGCGCCCAGCATGCAGCGCTCTCCGCCCCCATCTTTGAGATGGCTCAAAAGTGTGGGAGTTCGACCCAGATCAAGACCGTCGCCCTGCGAAGGTTATATTTTTCCTACTGGAATTCGAAAGCCCGTTCAGCTCGCCCGACTTGCCGCGCCGACGTCTAGCGCCCACCTCTTGCTTAAAGCTCGCGCAATGTTCCATACCGAACGTTCAGGTCTCAGCCAGAAGTTGACCATGATTGCCTTGCTCTCGACCGGCAGCGCACTGCTCATGGTGTTCATCGCATTTGCCA
>JAIELO010000101.1 GCA_019752915.1 Burkholderiaceae bacterium | reverse complement strand
CATTCTGAACACCCCGGAACTCGATCCGCAAGCCTATAAAGTCTCGTCGCCGATCGAATACGCCGACAAACTTCAGGGCCATCTGCTGATCGCCCACGGCATGATCGACGATAACGTGTTCTATCAGGACTCGGTGCGCATGGCACAACGCTTCATCGAACTGAAAAAAGATCACTGGGAGCTGGCCTCGTATCCGCTGGAACGCCACGGCTTCGTCCACCCTGAAAGCTGGTACGATGAATATCGACGCATCTACCAGCTGTTCGAACGCACGCTGAAACCATAAGGAGACCCATGAAAAAGCTTGCCACCCTGCTGCCACTGGCGGCCCTGCTATTCGGCCCGATCGCTGTGCATGCCGAGACCAGCACCGTGAAGCATCCCGCGTGGACCCGCAGTGCCAACATCTATCAGGTGAACCTGCGCCAGTTCAGCAAGGAAGGCACGCTGAACGCGTTTGCTAGCAACCTGCCGCGCCTGAAAGCGATGGGCGTCGACGTGATCTGGCTGATGCCGATCCACCCGATCGGCGAGCGCAATCGCAAAGGCACGCTGGGTAGCTACTACGCCGTCAAAGACTATCAGGCCGTCGGCCCCGACTATGGCAATCTGGACGACCTGCGCCGCATGGTCAAACAGGCGCACGCGCTCGGCATGAAAGTGATTCTGGACTGGGTCGGCAACCACACGGCGTGGGATAACAAGTGGGCCACTGAACATCCGGAATGGTTCAAGAAGAACGACAAGGGCGAAATCTATTCCGTCACCTTCAAGAACGAAGCCGGTGACATGGAAGAATGGACCGACGTGATCGGCCTCGATTTCAACAACAAGGCGCTGTGGAAAGGCATGACCGATGCCATGGCCTACTGGGTGCGTAGCGCCGACATCGATGGCTTCCGCTGCGATGCCGCCGGACTGATTCCGACCGCCTTCTGGAATCAGGCACGCACCGAGTTAAACAAGATCAAACCGGTATTCATGCTGGCCGAATGGAACGAGCCGGACCTGCACGAGCACGCCTTTGACGCCAGCTACGACTGGCCACTGAGCGCCATGATGATCAAAATCGGCAAGGGCGAAGCCAATGCCGGGGATCTGCGCAACCTCCTCGCCAAGCCACCCAAAATCTATCCGCGCGATGCCTACCGTCTGGAATTCACCAGCAACCACGACGTGAACTCCTGGCAGGGTACCGATCAGGAACTGTATGGCCCGGCGTATGGCGCGATGGCCGTGCTGAGCTACACCCTGCCCGGCATCCCGATGATCTACAACGGTCAGGAATCGCGGCTGGAGAAGCGCCTCGAATTCTTCGAAAAAGATCCGATCGACTGGAAGACCTATGAACTGGAAGGCTTCTACGCCGGCCTTAACCAGCTCAAGAAAGCCAATCCGGCGCTGTGGAATGGCGCAGCAGGCGGCGCGCTGCAAATGCTCGACGTCGGCAACGAACAGCTGTTTGCCTTCAAGCGCGAACAGGGCAAGAACAGCGTACGGGTGATCGTCAACCTGACCGGCACACCACAGAAATACAAGCTGGCCGGCGACGACGGCCCGGCCCAGCTTAAACCTTGGCGCTGGCGCATTCTGGTCTCCGAATAAAGCCTCCGCACAGCAAAACGGCTCAGCATAAAACTGAGCCGTTTTTTATTGCCGAATAAATAGGGACGCAACGCCTTTGCGACGCATTCGCGTTCTATCGCGTGAATTGTCCTATCACTGTTCAGGCCGTGTCCGGATGTCGGATCTGACCCCGGTTCTTGATAGTGATGGTTATGGGAAACTACAGTAAGATACTCGGCTTCTGCAGCACCTTACATATCTTGGAGTAAACATGCGCCTTCCCGTGATCGCCATTGCTACCAGCCTCGCGCTGGCTTCCTTCCACGCCAGCGCCCAGCAGGCACCGACCGTGACGGAGGCGCCGCTGCGCGCCCACCTGTCGCTGCTGGCCGATGATCTGTTCGAAGGCCGCGGCACCGGCCAGCGCGGCGGCGATCTGGCAGTACGTTATCTGGAGACTCAGGCTGCCATCATCGGCCTCAAGCCGCTGGCTAACGGCGGCTACCGCATGCCCGTCAACATCGAAGGCACGCGCTTGCTGGCAAACAGCTTTGTGCGCTTCCAGTCCGCTGACGGCAAGCAGATCACGCCGCAGAACGGCAGTGAGATCGTGTTTGGTACGGCCGCTGGCAAAACCGCTATCAGCATCGACGCACCGCTGGTCTTTGTCGGCTACGGCGCCATCGCCCCGGAAGAAAAATGGGATGACTACAAAGGCATCTCCATGCAGGGCAAGATACTGGTGATGATGGTCAATGACCCGCAGCCCACCGCTGAAGAGCCGCAGCGCTTTGCCGGCAAGGCCTACACCTACTATGGCCGCTGGCTGTATAAATTCGAGGAAGCCGTGCGTCAGGGCGCCGCCGGGGTGCTGCTGATCCACACCACGCCATCGGCCTCCTATCCATGGAGCGTGCCTGCCAATGGTTTCAGCCACGAGCGCTTCCATCTGGCTGGCGCCGGCAATCCGGTAGAAGGCTGGCTGCAGGAAGACACCGCACGCGCCCTGTTCGCGGCGGGCGGTTTCGATCTCGACACCTTGCGTGCGCAGGCCGAACGGCGCGACTTCCGTCCCGTCGACCTGAAGCTCAATGTCCATGCAGAACTGCATAGCGCAATCCGCCAGATCGAACAGTTCAACGTCGCAGGCATCGTGCCGGGCAGCGACCCGAAACTCAAACAGCAGGCGGTGGTGTATTCGGCGCACTGGGACCATCTGGGCATGGACGAAGGCGTCGCCAAGGGTGACGGTCATGACCATATCTGGAATGGCGCCATCGATAACGCTTCCGGTGCGGCCGCTCTGCTGGCCATGGCGGCCGAAGCTGTCAAGCATCCGGCCAAACGCAGCCAGGTCTTCCTCTGGCCTGCCGCCGAAGAACAGGGACTGCTGGGCAGCGCCGCCTATGTGCGCAACCCGGCCTGGCCACTCAAGCAGACCAGCGCTGACCTGAATCTGGACAGCATGAATTTCGTCGGCCGCACCAGCGACATCGGCGTGGCCGGTGCCGAACGTAGCAGCCTGTATGAAGTGGCGGGCACCGTCGCGCGCAAGATGGGCCTGAAGCTGGCACCCACCATCCCCGATCTGTCCGGCGCCTACTTCCGTGCCGATCACTTTAACTTCGCCAAGGCGGGTGTGCCGGCATTTAACGTCGGTTCGGCAGTCTTCTCCGGCGACGGTCACTTCGATTTCCTGCACGAGCAGGAGAAATCCAGCACCCGTATGGTGTCGTTCAAAAAGGACTACCACCAGACCAGCGATGAATACCATCCGGACTGGGATCTGTCGGGCATGGTGCAACAAGCCCAGTTCACGCTCAATCTCGGCTACGCCGTCGCCAATGCGCCGGCCATGCAGTACTGGAAGGCGGGGGATGCGTTCGGCAAGGTCAAACGCTAATCTGTACTATTTGGCGCTATATGCCGCTGTAGCGCGCGAAAGCGCGCTACAGCGCGGCCTGCCCGGCACAATCCGATTAAGATCAAATCCCTGCACAGGAGAGAGTTATGGAAAACAACAGCAAATGGATCACCGTCGATAGCGCACAGGGCAGCTTTGCTGCCTATCTGTCGCTACCACGTGGCGGCAGCGGCCCCGGCATCGTGCTGCTGCAGGAAATCTTCGGCGTCAACCAGCATATCCGCAACGTCGCCGATCAGTATGCGGCCGACGGCTACGTGGTACTGGCACCGGACCTGTTCTGGCGTCAGGGCGCGCGCATCGAACTCGGTTATGAAGGCGCCGACTGGCAGCGCGCCGTGGAACTGATGAACGCCACCGACTTCGCGCTGGCGCAGGCCGATATCGCCGCCAGCGTCGCCACCCTGCGCACGCTGGAAGGCGTAGCGCCACGTGTGGCGGCCATGGGCTTCTGCTTCGGTGGCCGGCTGGCGTATCACACGGCGGCCAATGGTCTGGTCGATGCGGCGGTGTGCTATTACGGTGGCGGCATCCAGAATGCTCTGGAGCGGGCCAGCGAAATCAGCATTCCGGTGCTGATGCACTTCGGTGCGTTCGATACCCATATTCCTCTGGACGCCGTGCAGCGCATCGCCGAGCGTTTCGAAGAGCAGGAACAGGTGGAAATCCACGTCTATCCCGATGCGCAGCATGGCTTTAACTGCAACCACCGCAGCTCCTACCACCAGCGCAGCGCCGCACAGGCACATGGCAATACGCTGCAGTTCCTCGCCGAGCAGTTATGAGTTAGCCGGGCCGTGCGCTAGAATAAGGATTCACAACCTGAGGTAAGCATGGCCCGTCTACAACTCGACTTCCCCGAAGACCAATTCTGTTTTGCCACCCAGCTCACGGTACGCGTCACCGACATCAACGCCGGCAACCACCTCGGCAACGACTCGATGATTTCCATGCTGTCGGAAGCGCGGGCGCGCTTCCTGTTCGAGTACGGCGTGGAAGAAGTCGATGGCACGGGGCTGGGCATCATCGTCACCGATCTGTCGACCATGTACCGCGCCGAAGCCCATGCACGCGACCAGCTCACCTTCGAAGTCGGTGTGATGGACTTTAATGCCTATGGCGGCGACATCATCTTCCGGGTCACCCGTCCGGC
>JAIELO010000225.1 GCA_019752915.1 Burkholderiaceae bacterium | reverse complement strand
CACTTTCTGGAACAGCGCACGGGTACGCTCGCCATCGCGACCGACCAGATCGTAGATGAAACGCTCGAAATTCGAGGCCTTGGAGATGTCCATCGACGGGCTGCTGGTGTGATAGGTTTCCGCCGATTTACGCACCCGGTACACGCCGGTGCGGAAGAATTCGTCGAGCACATCGTTTTCGTTGGTGGCGGCCACCAGTTTATCGATTGGCAGACCCATCATGCGGGCGATATGGCCGGCGCAGATGTTGCCAAAATTGCCAGACGGCACCGTGAACGAGACTTTCTGCGCGTTCGAGGTGGTGGCCGACAGGTAACCACGGAAGTAGTACACCACTTGCGCGACCACCCGTGCCCAGTTGATCGAATTGACGGTGCCGATCTTGTAGCGACGTTTGAACTCCAGATCGTTCGAGACGGCCTTGACCATATCCTGCGCATCATCGAACACGCCTTCGAGGGCGATATTGAAGATATTCGGGTCCTGCAGGCTGAACATCTGGGCGGTCTGGAAAGCACTCATTTTCTGGTGCGGCGACAGCATGAACACACGGATGCCCTGCTTGCCGCGCATCGCGTACTCGGCAGCACTGCCGGTATCGCCCGAGGTGGCACCAAAAATATTCAGTTCCGCATTCTGCTTGGCCAGCGCATATTCGAACAGATTACCCAGCAACTGCATGGCCATGTCCTTGAAGGCCAGCGTCGGGCCATTCGACAGCGCCTGCAGCACCAGCTTGCTACCATCGGCACGCTCTTCCAGCACGCGCAACGGCGTGATCTGGCTGGCCGACTCGCCGGCGCGCACGTTTTTGTAGACGTCCTTGGTGTAGGTCTTGGCGGTCAGGGCGCGCAGATCCGCTTCCGGAATATCGGTGGCAAATTTCTTCAGAATCTGGAAGGCCAGATCGGCATACGACAGCGCGCGCCAGGCATCGAGCTCTGCGCCAGTGACCTGCGGGTAGGCAGTCGGCAGGAACAGCCCGCCATCGGCAGCCAGACCACCGAGCAGAATGTCGGAAAATTGTTGGGAAGAGGAGGCAGCGGCCGACGCGGCGGCGCGGGTAGACACGTATTGCATAGGTAAGAAAGTCCGGTTGAGCTTGCAGCAAATGGGCGGAACGGTACACAGCGAGCAGATATTATAGTGCGCCTCGCCCTTCCCCGTGAAATCGCCGTTGCATTCTGAGCAGTATCGGGTGCCAGAATGCTGGCAATTTGTCACTTCCCGCCTCTATACTGAGCGTTGCGCAATACTGTTGAGCAAGCTCAAGACGACCCGATGCCCCTGTCAGCCAACCGCCCGCCACCACAATTCACCAGCCATCTGAGCTACTGCCTAGGTCTGATTCTGGTGGCTGCACTGACCTTTGTCGCCTATGTCTGGACCGAAAAACGCATCGACCGTGCCAACGAGCAGCGCCAGGTCTCCCAAGCGCTGATCGAAGAACTGCGCCACTCGTCCGACGACCTGAGCCGCATGGCGCGCAGTTACATCCTGACCGGCGAGACGCGCTTTCGCCTGCATTATCAGGAAATTCTCGATATCCGCGAAGGCCGCGCGCCGCGTCCCGAGCGCTACGAGGACGTCTACTGGGATCTGGTGCTCGACAACACCCACCGCCCGCGCGCCGCCGGCGCCCCCGCTGCCCTGCTCGACCAGATGCGCAACGCCGGCTTTACCGAAGCCGAGCTCACCATGCTGTCGCAGGCCAAACGCGAATCGGACCGGCTGTCGACCATCGAACGCAATGCCATCGGCATCCGCGACCGCAGCGATGCCAGCCCGGAAGCACTCCGGCTGGCCGTGTCGATGCTGCATAATCCGTATTACCACCTCGCCAAAGCCCGCATCATGGCCCCCATCGCTCAGGTCAGCGTGAGTGTCGACCAGCGTACCCAGAGCGCCGTCAAGCTGGCTGCCAACGATGCGCTACTGGCCCGCATTGTCTTCGGACTGACGTCACTGGGCTTGCTGGTCATGCTGTGGCGCGCCAAACGCAGCCTCGATGCGGCGCTCGGCTGTAGTGTCGAACAGTTGCAGCGCACCATCACCCGGCTGGGCCAGGGACACCTGGCGCAGCCCCTGCTGGTGCCACCTGCCGCCCGCGAAACCGTGTGGGGCTGGCTGGGCGAAATGCAGCGCAATCTGGCGCGACTGGATCAGGAACGCACTACCGCGCTGGAACGGATTCACCGGCTAAGCCGGCTGTATCAGGCACTCAGCCAGTGCAATCAGGCCATCGTGCGCTGCCGCAGCGAGGCCGAATTATTCCAGCACATCTGCGACGCCGTAGTCAGTCATGGCGGCATGGCGATGGCGTGGATCGGCGCGGTCGATCACAGCCACCAGACGCTGGCACCGGTCAGCTGGGCCGGCAATGGCACCCACTATCTGGAACAGGTTACGCTGTCGCTGCGCGATGACGTGCCGGAAGGCTGCGGCCCGGCCGGGCTGTCCTTCCGCAGTGGCGAACCCTACTGGTGTCAGGATTTTATGCACGCGCAAGAAACCCGTATCTGGCACGAACGCGCCGCGCAGTTCGGCTGGGCATCCTCGACCGCCATCCCTTTGCGCCGCAAAGGCAAGGTGGTGGCCATCCTGTCGGCCTACTCGGACACGGTACACGCCTTTGACGAGGATGCCCGCAACCTGCTGATGGAAATGCGCCTCGATATCGAATTCGCACTCAGCAACTTCGATCACCAGCAAGCCCGCAAACGCAGCGAAGCCCAGTTACGCCAGAGCGAGCAGCGCTTGCGCACGATTATCGAGACCGAGCCGGAATGCGTGATGCTGATCGGCGCCGATGGCCAGTTCCTCGATATCAATGCTGCCGGCCTGCGCATGCTGGAGGCCGGCACACTGGCCGACCTGCAGCAGAGCCCGGTCGAACAGATGATCCTGCCGGAGTTCCGCGCCGCTTTCAGCGCCCTGCACCGGCGCGTCATGGAGGGCGAAAGCGGCCAGCTGGAATTCCAGATTCAAGGCTTGCAAGGCGGCCTGCGCTGGCTGGAAACCCATGTGGCACCGATGGATAGCGCCGCCGATCAGGAGCGCATGTTACTCGGCATCACGCGCGACGTCACCGAACGGCGGCTGGCGGCTGAACGGATCCAGTTCCTGGCCCATTTTGACGCGCTCACCGGCCTGCCCAACCGCGCCCAGTTGCAGGAGCACGCCCATCTGGCACTGGCCATGGCGCGCCGTCAGGGCAACTGTCTGGCGGTGCTGATGCTCGATCTCGATCACTTCAAGGATATCAATGATTCGCTCGGTCACAGCGTGGGCGACCAGTTGCTGTGCCAGCTGGCGCAGCGCTTGCGTGCCACGATACGCGAACAGGATATTGTGGCCCGCCTCGGTGGCGATGAATTCATCTTCATCCTGCAGACCATCGACAGTGATGATGTGGCCATGGTGGCGCAGAAGCTGCTGGAGCAGATCGCGCAGCCCTTCCACATCGGCATCCACGACCTGAAAGTGACGGCGTCGCTGGGCGTGGCCATGTATCCGGCCGACGGCGACGATCTGGAAACGCTGTTGCAGCGCGCCGACGCCGCCATGTATCAAGTGAAACGGGCCGGTCGCCATGGCATGCGCTTCTTCACGAGCGCCATGCAGCAACGCGCTGCGCGTCATCTGCAACTGGTCAATGCCTTGCGCTTTGCCATCGAACGCGATCAGTTACACGTGGTGTACCAGCCGCAAGTGTCGTTACGGGAACGCGCCATCATCGGCGCCGAAGCGCTGCTGCGCTGGGAAACGCCGGAACTGGGCAGTATATCGCCCGCCGAATTCATCCCCGCGGCCGAAGAAAGTGGCCTGATCCAGAGTATCGGTAGCTGGGTACTGCGCACGGCGATCCGGCAAGCCTGTGTCTGGCGCGCGCAGGGCTTGCCGCCCATTACCATGGCGGTCAACTTGTCGGCCGTTCAATTCCGCGATAGCAAACTGCCGGAGTTGGTCAGCCAGATCCTGCAGGAGGAAGGGCTGCCTGCCGAGTATCTGGAACTGGAATTGACGGAAGCGGTGGCGGTCAACGATCCGCAGGGCGCCATCGCCATGATGAACAATCTGCACGAACGCGGTGTGCACATGTCGATCGACGACTTCGGCACCGGTTACTCGTCACTGAGCCAGCTGAAGAAATTCAGAGCGTATAAGCTCAAGATCGACCAGTCCTTCGTGCGCGATATCAGTACCGACGCCGAAGACCGTGCCATCGTCAATGCCATCATCAATATGGCCCGTTCGCTGGGCATGCGCACCATCGCGGAAGGCGTAGAAACCATCGAACAGCTGAGCTACCTGCACGAACATCAGTGCGATGAAATTCAGGGCTACTATTTCAGCCGTCCGGTCGGGCCGGACGCGTTCCGCCAGCTATTACTTGACGGTGCTGCCCGCCACCTGCCGGCCTGAAGCGCTTAGCACGCTGCGTGGTTGACGGTGATCACATGGATCGCCAGACCGCCCAGCGAGGTTTCCTTGTACTTGGCCTGCATGTCGGCACCGGTCTGGCGCATGGTTTCGATGACATCGTCGAGACTGACGAAGTGGGTGCCATCGCCTTTCAAGGCCAGTGATGCGGCGGTAATGGCTTTGACTGCCCCCATGCCGTTACGTTCGATGCAGGGGATCTGCACCAG
>JAIELO010000404.1 GCA_019752915.1 Burkholderiaceae bacterium | reverse complement strand
GTTGTAAAAAGTGCTTGATTTTGGCAAAAAATCTTCTCTAAATAGAGCACTTATGCACAGCAGAGACGTCACACAGGCGATTTTCTCTCTCCTAGGAAGCATTTTTTAAGTGTTTGATTTTAAAGAGAAATAATTGTTAATTTTTAAGCACTTCAGGGCGGCATCGGGTAGTCTAGTGCTCGTTTCTGGTGATTAAGATTCCTTTGTCCACAAAGTTATCCACAAATTCTGTGGATACATCAAATAGTTGAAGTTGTGCGGGCACTGACCGGCGCTCGCACCACGGCGACACTACTGTAACGGGATTTATGTCTGGCCTTTTTCACCATTGCATCCTGCAGATTGTGCTCGATACGCCGCTGCACGCGGTGTTCGACTATCGCTGGCATTGCGATGCGGCAGAACGGCCACAGGTCGGACAACTGGCGCTGGTGCCGTTCGGACGGCGCGAAGTCGCCGGACTGATCGTCGGCGTGGCCGAGACCAGCGAGGTGCCGGCCGATAAACTCAAGGATGCCCTGGCAGTGCGTAGCCAGCTCGCGCCACTGTCGGCGGAGTGGCTGGCGCTGGCTGGCTTTGCGGCCGACTACTATCAGCGTCCGCTGGGCGAGGTAGCGTTGCCCGGCCTGCCCAAGAATACCCGGCTGGCCACCACCGTGGCGCTGGACCGGGCGCTGAAAAAACTCGCCAAACCGGCCCCCGAGCATGATGGCACGCCCCTCAATGTGCCGGCCCTGAATCCGGCCCAGCATGAGGCGGCCGATGCCATCGGCAGCGCCCAGGGTTATATGCCGAGTTTGCTGTACGGGGTAACCGGCAGCGGCAAGACCGAGGTGTATCTGCAAGCCTGTGCCCAGGTACTGGCGCGCGAGCCGGACGGCCAGATCCTGATTCTGGTGCCGGAAATTAATCTGACGCCCCAGCTGGAAGGCAATATCCGCGCGCGCTTCCCCGGCGTGATGCTGGCTACGCTGCACAGCAGCCTGTCGGAAGGCGAACGCATGCTGCACTGGCTGGCCGCCCATCAGGGACGCGCCCGCATCGTGCTGGGCACGCGGCTGGCGATACTCGCTTCCCTGCCTGCCCTGAAGCTGATCGTGATCGACGAAGAGCACGATCCTTCCTATAAGCAGCAGGAAGGCTTGCGCTATTCGGCGCGCGATCTGGCCGTGTGGCGCGCGCGCCAGCTGGCAATTCCCATCGTGCTCGGATCGGCCACGCCTTCGCTGGAGAGCTGGCACCATGCGCAATCGGGGCGTTACCGCTTGCTGACCTTGCGTGAACGGGCGGTGCAGAATGCCGTGCTGCCGCGCATCAGTTTGCTCGATATGGAGCGCGACAAGCCCAAAGACGGGCTGACGTCGCAACTGGTGACGGCGCTGCGCCAGCGCATGGAGAAGGGTGAACAGTCGCTACTGTTTCTGAACCGGCGCGGCTATGCGCCAGTGATCTGCTGCGAGGCCTGCGGCTGGATCAGTGCCTGCACCCGCTGCACGGCGTATATGGTGCTGCACCGGCCGGAGCACCGGCTGCGTTGCCACCATTGCAGTCTGGAGTTACGCATCCCGCGCCACTGTCCCGACTGCGGCAATGTCGACCTGCAACCGCTGGGGCGCGGTACCCAGCGCGTGGAAGAAGGCTTGCAGCTGCTGTTCCCCGACGCGCGCATTCTGCGCATCGATGCCGATTCGACGCGCCGCAAAGGCAGTGCGCAAGCCGCGTTCGATAGCGTGCACCGGGGCGAGGTGGATATTCTGATCGGCACCCAGATGGTGGCCAAGGGGCATGACTTCAAAAAACTCACGCTGGTGGGGATTATGAACCCGGACACGGCGCTGTTTTCGCAGGATTACCGCGCCAGCGAGCGCCTGTTTGCCCAGCTGATGCAGGTGGCCGGGCGCGCCGGGCGGGCCGGCCAGAGCGTCGGTGGCAGCGTCAGCGAGGTGCTGATCCAGACCCGCTATCCCCAGCATCCCCTGTATGGTTCGGTGGTGCAGCACGATTACGACCATTTCGCTTCCGCGCTGCTGGAAGAACGCCAGCAGGCGGCCTTGCCACCCTTCCTGTATCAGGCGCTGCTGCGTGCCGAAGCGCCGGAACTGGCCACTGCCATCGAGTTTCTCGGACAGGCGCGCGATAGTCTGAGCCATCCCGACGTCACTCTGCACGACCCGATTCCGATGAGCATGACCCGGGTGCACAATGTCGACCGCGCCCAGTTGCTGATCGAGTGTGCCTCGCGGCCCTTGCTGCAAGCGTTTCTGAAACAGTGGCTGCAGGCGTTGCGCGGCTTGAAGAGCCGCGTCAAATGGTCGCTGGAAGTCGATCCGATGGATATTTGAATCCGCCCCGAACCAGCGCTGAACCAGCCGTGAACCCGGCAGACTACAGCAGGTAGCGCTGCGCAGTATGGACGATCTGTTCGCTCAGAGCGCGGGTGTAGGGCGTGTCGAGATTCCAGGCATGCCAGTGCAGCGCCACATCAAGCGGTTGCTGCGGCGTCAGGTCCACCAGCCGTCCCGA
This sequence comes from Burkholderiaceae bacterium, assembly GCA_019752915.1. Taxonomy (GTDB): domain Bacteria; phylum Pseudomonadota; class Gammaproteobacteria; order Burkholderiales; family Burkholderiaceae_D; genus Rugamonas. The sequence goes on along the minus strand of JAIELO010000404.1, from coordinate 2,155 downwards.
GGCCAGTGCGCCGGCGACCTGCAACAAGGGCATCAGACCATAGCCGAGGCTGCCGTACAGACACTCGGTGGTGGCCGCCGAATGCGGCATCGTATGGTGCGGATAGGCGCCCTGCAGACCCAGCGTGCTGTGCAGGAAACTGGCCATCAGTTCGCGATCGCTGACGATGGCCGGTGCCAGTCGCACCGCGTCGGCGGAAAAACCGTCGCCAAACCAGTGCGCGGCGAAGGCCGGTGTGGCCACGCAGACATAGCGCAGCTTGCCCAGCGGCGTGACCTCGGGGCCGGGCGTGCTGGCCGCAGCCGGACCGGCGGCCATGGCGATACAGCCGAACACACTGCCCTCCTGTACCCAGTCCAGCGCCTGCTGGCGGCCGGCAGACTGGATATTCAACTGGCAGCGCGGCGGTGCCAGCAGTGGCGCCAGACTGAGCGGGAACCAGGTGGCCAGACTGGCCGGATCCACTGCCAGAGCAATTTCCGGCATGCTGGCTTTATGCCCGAGGTCGATATCGAGTGCCGCTTCCATCAGGCGCACGTTGCGGTGGTGCGTTACCAGCCGTAAGCCCAGACCGGTGGGTACGGCCGGCTGACCGCGCACGATCAGCAGACGGCCAGCAGCATCCTCGAGTGCTTTGATGCGCTGGGACACGGCCGACTGGCTGATCCCCAGCGCCAAGGCAGCTTTTTCGAAACTGCCCTGCGTGGCGACAGCGTCGAGGACGGCCAGTGCACGGTAATCGAGGGTTCCCATAAGCTGCACTTATAAAAATAAGAAATGATAAGCAATACTAATACGCTATGCCCGCCAAGTACACCGGCTTCGTGATGCCGGTGTTGGTTCGGTGCGTCGCTTGACATGGCAATATAGTGCAGAAAAACAACATTCTCACACATTGTCACGAAAAACATCGTATGCTGCGGGCTCGGTGGCTTATTTATTAACAGCAATGAATATTCGTAAAGTGACGGCGGCCGATCTGCAACTGGGCATGTCCATGCCATGGAATGTGTACGGCGAAAATGGTGATTTACTGGTACGCAAAGGCCATATGATCGCCAGTCCTCATCAGATCAGTGCGCTGGTCGAACAGGGCGTCTATCAGGATTACAGCGCGGACGACAGCGAGGCCGATCATCATCCTGCCAATCTGCCGGCGTCGGCGATCCGCAAGCTCAACGCCGCCGGCCAGCAACTGGCCGCGCTGTTGCCGCTGATCGAGCAGGGCGTCGCGCCGCAGGACGCGCTCGGCCGACTCGAGCGGATCGCGCAACTGGTGGCGAGCGCGGTGGCGGTGGATGCCGATGTCGCGGTCGCCTCGATTCTGCACCATCCGCAAGGCTTACCGTATGCCATCCGTCACAGTCTGAATAGCGCCATCATTGCCCACTTGCTCGGGCAGGCCCGTCAGTTAGCGGCGTCCGAAGTGCAGTGCCTGACGCTGGCCGCGCTGACCATGAATGTCGGCATGCTGAGCGAACATCAGCGCCTGCAGGAATCGAGTCAGGAACTGAGCGCAGCCGACCGCGCCATGGTACTGGCCCATTGCGAACTCGGTGTGCAGCGTTTGCGCGAGGCGGGCGTGCGCGATGCCAGCTGGCTGGAATGCGTACTGCATCACCATGAAAACGAGGATGGTAGCGGTTATCCGCAGCGCCTATCCGGCGCCCAGATCGCTCCACTGGCACGCTTGCTGGCGCTGGCCGACCGTTATTGCGCGCGGGTCAGCGTGCGCGCCTACCGCAAGACCATGGCGCCCAACCTGGCGCTGCGTGACTTATTGCTCGATGCGAATGTAACGGTGGATGGCAATCTGGCGCCGATGCTGATCCGCGCGCTCGGCATCTATCCGGTCGGCACCTATGTGCGTCTGCTGAATGGCGAAGTGGGCGTGGTGGCACGGCGCGGTCTGCAATCGACCACGCCGCAGGTGGAAACCGTGTTGTGTCCGCGCAGCGGACCGCTGAGCCAGACCGTGCCGCGCGATACCCGGGCCGGCGTGCATGGCATCCGCGATGCGCTGACGCTGGCGCAGGCGGCGGCCCTGCAGGCGCCGCCGCTGCGCATGGAACAGGTGTGGGGCGGGCGCGCTGCGGCCTGATCAGTTCAGCAGGGAATCGAGGCGCCCTTCCTGGGCCAGTTCGCGCAGTACCTG
>JAIELO010000205.1 GCA_019752915.1 Burkholderiaceae bacterium | reverse complement strand
GCTGATTGTTCAGTAGGAAGCCATCAACCATCTGGCGCGCACCAAAGGCGTCTTCCACCGAAGTGGTCATCGACAGCGCGCCGCCGTAGGCATCGACTGCTACCAGATGCGAGGTCGACGGCTTATCGATGGCAGTATCGGCACCCCATGCCAGTTTCAGCGACTCCGGCACACCGTACTTGGCGCGCCCCATCGAACGCTCGCCGATCAGCGCGGCGCGCTGCGCCAGATAGGTCTTGTCGACCAGCGCTGCGACACCCTTGCCCGGCAGGGGCGCGAAGGCCGGATCGGCGATATAGCGGTCACGGTCGGCATAGGCCAGCCGGCCGGCCTCGCTGAACAGATGGATGCCTTGCGCCGTCAGCTGGCCATTGACCGGCTTATGCGGCGCGATGTCCTTGATCTCGAGCACACCGAGCATCTGCGCAATCGCCACCCCGCCGGAGGACGGCGGTGGCGCACCGCACACGGTCCAGACTTTGTAATCGGTACAGATTGGCTGGCGCTCCAGCGCACGGTAATCGGCAATATCGGCCACCGTCAGCTTGCCGGGATTGGTAGGATGACTGGCCACCTTGGCGGCGATATCGCTGGCAATCCGGCCCCGGTAGAACGCATCGGCACCGCCGTCGGCAATTTCGCGCAGCGTGCGTGCCAGTTCGGGATTTTTCAGCAGATAGCCCACCGGACGTGGCGCCCCCTGCTCATCGAAGAAATAGGCCCGCGCCACCGGATCGCGCACCAGATAACGGTCCCACGACAGCAACCCGTTCAGGCGCTGGCTGACTTTGAAGCCCTGCTCCGCCAGCGCGATGGCCGGTGCAAACAGTGCCTTCCACGGCAAGCGACCGTGCTGCTTGTGCGCCAGCTCCAGCATGCGCAGCACGCCGGGCGCGCCGACCGAACGGCCACCGATCACGCCGATCTCGCGCGACACTGCCTTGCCGTCTGCATCCTGGAACAGACGTTCGTCAGCGGCAGCGGGCGCCGTCTCGCGGCCATCGTAGGACTGTACCCGTTTGCCATCGCTATACAGCAGGAAGGCACCACCACCAATACCGGACGATTGCGGCTCCACCAGTGTCAGCACCAGTTGCGTCGCGATGGCGGCATCGATTGCCGCCCCGCCCTGTTTGAGCATCTGATAGCCCGCCTCGGTGGCCAGCGGATTGGCAGCGGCCACCATGAACTTCTGCGCTGACTTGCCGACCTTGGCCGCATAGCCAGTGGCGATTTCAGGCGCCGCGTCGTGACTACTGCGTTGCGCCAGCACCGGCGCCTGCAGCGCCACCATCAAAGGCAAAGCCAGCGCCAGTCGGGCGGCCAGCGAATTCAAACGGAACATAGACTCTCCAGAGCAAAAAAAAGCGCGCAGCCTGCGCCGCGCGCCCGATCACTCTCGATCCTACACCAAAACCGCCGCCTGTTTTATTTTGGCTGCATGCGGATGGCGCCATCGAGGCGGATCGTTTCGCCGTTCAGCATGGTGTTTTCGATGATGGCACGCGCCAGCTGGGCGTATTCGTCCGGCTTGCCGAGGCGCGGCGGGAACGGCACCATGGCACCCAGCGCGGTGCGGACTTCTTCCGGCATCCCCATCAGCATCGGCGTTTCGAAGATGCCGGGAGCGATGGTCATCACGCGGATGGCATTGCGCGACAGGTCACGCGCCATCGGCAGGGTCAGACCGGCGACAGCAGCTTTCGAGGCAGCGTAAGCGGCCTGGCCGATCTGGCCATCAAACGCGGCCACCGAGGCGGTGTTGATGATGACGCCACGCTCGCCGCTCTCGGTAGCGGTAGTTTTGCTCATCGCATCCGCCGCCAGACGGGCCATGTTGAAGGTGCCAACCAGATTGATGTTGACGGTGCGCTGGAACAGTTCCAGCGGGTGCGGGCCGTCTTTGCCAACCGTTTTGCACGCTGGCGCCACGCCGGCGCAGTTGATCAGGCCACGCAAAGTACCCAGTGCGGTGGCGGCAGCCACCACGGCGATGCCGTCGGCTTCGGAAGTCACGTCGCATTTGACGAAGCTCGCTTGCAGTTCCGCTGCCAGCGCTTCACCGGCTTCGACCTGCAGGTCGGCCAGTACCACTTTGCCACCCTGCGCTACCAGCATCCGCGCCGTCGCAGCACCCAGACCCGAAGCGCCACCGGTGACGATGAATACATTGTCCTGAATTTGCATGTGTGTCCCTATCTCGTTATTTATTTGACGTTTACGTTAACGTCACATCGGCATTGTAGCGAATTTTTGCGGCCGTGTCGGTGGAAACCTGTGCCCGGCTAGGGAAGTGGTACGCGGTGCAGCGTGGCAGGTGTGGGGTGGTGTGCTCTCCCCAACTCCATGTTCTACTTTGCTCTATTTATTTTCCTGCTTTCTTCTATTTCCTTCTATTTCTTCTGCTTTATCGGTTTTGCAGATCCTTCCCCTAACTTTCCGCTCTCAATAGAGCAAAGCAGAAGAAAATAGAAGAAAAAATAGGAGAATCCAGAACATGTGACGTGGGCGAGTCCCCCTATAGAAGGCCGCCAGATTCACCCGCCCATCCATCGATTTGGGCAACCGACCGCTCCGCCCGATCTGCAACATCGGATAGATGCAAACTCCGCTTCAGCCTGCAAGAATTTCCTTTCGGCCAAAGTTCTCATAGCGCACTAACATTGCAGCCAGACGCCGTTGCGGCTGCAAATCTTCCCTTGCGGCGTGATGACTACGCCGGGCGCAGCGTTGTCGAGCCGCGTGCCTTGCGCGTCATAGCAGCCGCTGGCGCTGCAATTGTTGAGGGGACGTGGCGGAATGACAGGCGGAGCTGGCGGGAAGCTGGGAGCGGCTGGCAGCAGCAAGGCGCCCGATGTCGGAACACCTAAGGTAACTGGTGCAGCTGGTGCAACTGGTGCAGCAGCGGGGGCAGCTAGGCGCGCACTGGTGGGCGGGTCCATGATCTGCGGCACGGGACGCCGTGGCATCGGCACTCGGGGCGGCGCGGTACGACATGGTTGCTGCGCCAGTCGAAGTCCATCCGCGCTCAGGGTACATACAGGCAGACGGGCATAGGCTGCAAGCTCGTCTGGCGTGGGAGCAGCTTCGGGGTGTGCCGGCACAGATGCCGGCACAAGCAGTGTGCACAACAGCGCGGCATGCGCAACGTGTAGCGCTATCCATCGCGCTGCTGGCCTGCCGCACACTTCCATGCCTGATAACTTTTGCATTGCTATCCTCCGCCGTTGCCGCCATCCTCAGTATTAGACAGCGCAGCGGCGAAGGAAAGTTCCGCTAACAGTTTCTAGCGCCTATTTCACTACGGGCGCAGCAGCACCATCTATCGCTGCAGCCGGAGCAGTCGCTGCTCCGGCTGGCGCTGCGGCGCCCGCCGCACCTTCGGCAGGCGCCATTAACGGCGGTGGAGGCGGTGCATCGGCGCGTTGCAACATCGTTGCAGCCTCGGCTGCAGACCCGACTGCAGCCGGCGCCGCAACCACCAGCGGTGCTGGCACACTCACCGCCAGCCAGCCCGACGCTGGCAGCAATGGCACCAGCAGCAAGGCCACAATGTTGATGATCTTGATCAGCGGGTTCACTGCCGGACCGGCCGTATCCTTGTACGGATCGCCCACGGTATCGCCGGTAACAGCCGCCTTGTGCGCTTCCGAACCCTTGCCGCCGAAGTGCCCATCCTCGATGTACTTCTTAGCGTTATCCCATGCGCCACCACCGGTGGTCATGGAAATTGCCACGAACAGACCGGTGACGATGGTCCCCATCAGCATCCCGCCCAGCGCCGCAGCACCGAGCAGCATCCCGACAATAATCGGCACCACCACCGGCAGCAGCGACGGCACGATCATTTCGCGGATCGCCGACGCCGTCAGCATATCCACCGCCTTGTCGTATTCCGGCTTGGCCGTGCCTTCCATGATGCCCTTGATGTCACGGAACTGGCGCCGCACTTCCACCACCACCGCACCGGCTGCACGGCCCACCGCTTCCATCGCCATCGCGCCGAACAGGTAGGGAATCAGCCCGCCGATGATCAGCCCCACAATCACCATCGGATTCGACAGGTCAAAGGTAATGCTCTTGCCGGTCGACTCCAGCGCGTGCGTGTAGTCGGCAAACAGCACCAGCGCGGCCAGACCGGCCGAACCGATCGCATAACCTTTGGTCACCGCCTTGGTGGTATTGCCCACTGCATCAAGCGGATCGGTAATCGCGCGCACCGATTCCGGCATACCGGCCATTTCCGCAATCCCGCCAGCGTTATCGGTGATTGGCCCATAAGCGTCCAGCGCGACCACGATACCGGCCATCGACAGCATGGCCGTCGCGGCAATCGCCACGCCATACAACTGGCCCAGCTGGTAGGACACCAGAATCGCCGCGCACACCGCCAGCACCGGATAGGCGGTCGACTTCATCGACACACCCAGCCCGGCGATGATGTTGGTGCCGTGGCCCGTCGTGGAAGCCTGCGCAATGTGCTGCACCGGTGCGAAGTCAGTGCCCGTGTAGTACTCGGTGATGTAGACCATCAGCCCGGTCAGCACGATGCCGACCACGGTGCAGCCCATCATCTTCATGCGCATCGCTTCATCGGGCCAGACCTGCCAGGTCACCACGGCAAAGCCGATCAGCGACAGCCCGGCCGCCCACCATAGCCCGGTGTACAGCGCCGACATAATTTTCTTGCCCGGCTGCGCCTTGACCATCGAGCAGCCGATAATCGAG
>JAIELO010000236.1 GCA_019752915.1 Burkholderiaceae bacterium | reverse complement strand
GTAGGAATGCGAATGCAAAAAGCCGCGCTTCACATCGACGTCGTAAAAGGATTGATATATTTCGTCGCGCGTCATTACCAGGGACAAGGGCAGATAACCGCCGCTGATGCCTTTCGACAGGCACAGGAAATCCGGCCAGATGCCCGCCTGTTCGCACGCGAAGAATGTGCCGGTGCGACCGCAACCGACCGCAATTTCATCGAGAATCAGATGTACCGAATAACGGTCGCACAGTTCGCGCACCAGTTGTAGATAGAGCGGATCGTGCATCGCCATGCCGGTGGCGCACTGCACCAGCGGCTCGATGATGATGGCGGCAATGCGCTCGCTCTTTTCCATGAACAGACGCTCCACATCGGCCGCCGCGCGGCGTGCCACATCGGCCGCGCTTTCGCCGTCAACGGCCTGACGGGCATCCGGCGACATCACGGTTTGCGAGGCGCGCAGCAGCGGGCCGTAAGCATCTTTGAACAGTGCCACATCGGTCACGGCCAGCGCACCAATGGTCTCGCCGTGATAACTGCCTTTGAGGCAGACGAATTCCTGCTTGGCGCTATGGCCGTTGTTGCGCCACGAGTGGAAGCTCATTTTCAGGGCGATTTCAACGGCGGATGCGCCATCGCTGGCGTAAAAACTATGGCCCAGCACATGGCCGGTGAGTGCCGACAGTTTTTCCGACAGCTCGATCACCGGTTCATGGGTAAAACCGGCCAGCATGGCGTGTTCCAGCGTATCGAGTTGCTGTTTCAGTGCGGCGTTGATGCGCGGGTTGGCATGGCCAAACAGATTGACCCACCACGAGCTGATGGCGTCCAGATAACGCCGGCCCTGATGATCATACAGCCAGACACCCTGGCCGCGGCTGACGGGAATCAGCGGTACGGTTTCATGGTGTTGCATCTGTGTGCAGGGGTGCCATACGCTGCGCAGGCTGCGGGCTACCCAGTCACTCTGTTTGCTCAATTCCAAAACTACTCCAGACGTTGTTCAGTCGCGTTAATTCAGCCACGCGGGTTTGCGCTTTTCGAGGAAGGAGGCCACGCCTTCGCGGCCCTGTTCCGAAGCGCGGATATGGGCAATGCGCTGGGCGGTATCAGCCAGCAGCGCATCGTTGACAGTTTGCCCGGTCACTTCGCGCACCAGCACTTTGGCTTGCTGCACGGCGTTCGGGCTGTTGTTGACCAGTGCTTTGACGATTTCGGCGACCTTGTCGTCGAGCGCCGCGGCGGCCACCACTTCGTGCGCCACGCCGAGGCGCAAAGCCTGCTGCGCATCGAAGCGTTCAGCGGTGAGGAAGTAGCGGCGTGCCGCCTGCTCGCCCATGGCCTTGATGACGTAGGGGGCGATCGTGGCGGGAATCAGACCGAGACGCACTTCGCTCAGGCAGAAATTGGCTTCTTCGACGGCGATGACGATGTCGCAAGCGGCCACCAGTCCCATGCCGCCGGCATAGCAATCACCCTGCACGCGCGCCACCACCGGCTGCGGACACAGGTAGATGGTGCGCAGCATTTCCGCCAGTTGCAGGGCGTCAGCCTGATTTTCGGCGTGCGTATAGCCCGCCATTTTTTTCATCCAGTTCAGATCCGCACCGGCGCAGAAGGCCGGGCCGTTCGCGGCCAGCACGATGGCGCGGACCTCGCTCTGCGCGCCCAGTTCGCGGAAAGCACGGGTGATTTCCGCGATGGTGATTTCGTTGAAGGCATTGCGCACGTCTGGCCGGTTGAGGGTGACGGTGGCGCAGGCGCCGTCGCAGTTGCCTTTTTTGCCGCTGCGGCTGATGGTGAGAGTCGTGTAGGTCATATTGGCTCCCTCCATTACATCCGGAATACGCCGAATTTGGTATCGGGGATTTCCGCATTCAGTGCTGCGGACAGGCCCAGACCCAGCACCATGCGCGTATCGGCCGGGTCGATCACACCGTCATCCCACAGGCGCGCGGTGGCGTAGTAAGGGTGGCCTTGCTGTTCGTACTGCTCCTTGATCGGCTGCTTGAAGGCCGCTTCTTCTTCGGCACTCCAGCTACCGCCTTTGCCTTCGATGCCGTCACGCTTGACGGTGGCCAGCACCGACGCGGCCTGATCGCCACCCATCACGGAAATGCGTGCGTTTGGCCACATCCACATGAAGCGCGGCGAGAAGGCTCGGCCGCACATGCCGTAGTTACCGGCGCCGAAGCTGCCGCCGATAATCACGGTGAACTTCGGCACGGCAGCAGTGGCCACCGCCGTCACCATCTTGGCGCCATTGCGGGCGATGCCTTCGTTCTCGTACTTGCGGCCGACCATGAAGCCGGTGATATTCTGCAGGAACACCAGTGGGATTTTGCGCTGGGCGCACAGCTCGATGAAGTGGGTGCCTTTCAGCGCCGACTCCGAGAACAGAATGCCGTTGTTGGCGATGATGCCGACCTTCATGCCGAAAATATGGGCAAAGCCGCAGATCAGGGTGGTGCCGTAGCGCGCCTTGAATTCGTCGAAATCGCTGCCATCGACGATGCGGGCGATCACTTCGCGCACATCGAAAGGCTTGCGGGTATCGACCGGAATCACGCCATACAGTTCGGAAGTCGGATATTTCGGTTCTTCCGCCGGGCGCAAGGCGCCCTGCTGTGGCTTGCTGCGGTTCAGATTCGAGACGATCGTGCGGGCCAGCGACAGCGCATGCAGGTCATTCTGCGCCAGATGGTCGACCACGCCGGACAAACGGGTGTGCACATCGCCGCCGCCCAGATCTTCGGCGCTGACCACTTCGCCGGTAGCCGCTTTCACCAGCGGAGGACCGCCGAGGAAAATCGTGCCCTGCTCTTTCACGATGATCGATTCATCGCTCATGGCCGGCACATACGCGCCGCCAGCCGTGCAGGAGCCCATCACCACGGCGATTTGCGGGATGCCCTTGGCCGACAGATTGGCCTGATTGTAGAAAATGCGGCCGAAGTGGTCGCGGTCCGGGAACACGTCGTCCTGATTGGGCAGGTTGGCGCCACCGGAATCGACCAGATAGATGCACGGCAGGTTGTTCTGATCGGCGATTTCCTGCGCGCGCAGGTGTTTTTTCACCGTCATCGGGTAGTAGGTGCCGCCTTTGACGGTGGCGTCGTTACACACGATTACGCATTCCTGACCGGCCACGCGGCCGATGCCGGTGATGATGCCCGCTGCCGGTGCGGCATCGTCGTACATGCCGTAAGCGGCCATTTGCGACAGTTCGAGGAAAGGTGTACCGGGATCGAGCAGCATCTGCACGCGGTCGCGCGGTAGCAGTTTGCCGCGTGCCACATGCTTGGCCGAAGCGGCCGCGCCGCCGCCTTCGGCGATGCGCGCGACTTTGGCGCGCAGATCGTCGACCACGACCTGCATGGCGGCCGCGTTGGCCTTGAAATCCTCACTGCGGGGATTGAGTTTGCTTTCGATCTGCGGCATGACTTTTCCTTTTGCGCGTGGTCTCCGACGCGTCGTCTGATTTATTCTGGAAAACTACCGTCAACATAAAACCAGCGCAGCCCGCCTTCGGCCGGTTCGCGCACGAAGTTGCTCACTTCATGCAGCCGCTGGCCGCGTCCGTTGACCCGCAGGCGGGCGACAAACTCGACCGTATCGTGGTTTTCAGCGCTATCTGCTTTACGTTGACGTAAACGTAAAGCAGATTTTACCTCAAGTCCCAGCCACTGTAATTTTTCTTCACTATTGATGATGGGCTCGCTAGGACGGGTGCTGGCATGCCAGGTGGCCAGCAAATACGGCTCATTGCCCTGTACATAGGCGGTATAGCGCGAGCGCATCAGCGTTTCCGCCGTGGGCGGGATGGCCGCGCCGCTCAGAAACGGGCCGCAGCAGTTGGCCAGCGCGGGTCCGCCGCAGGGGCAAGTGTTGGCGGCGGTGGGCTTTTTGGACATGGCAGAAAGGTCGGGCAGGTGTGACAAGCCAGCATTATCCGTCAAATGGCGGGCTTGCGCCTCGCTGGCGCCGATGGTGATTGAATAAATATTGCTAAATTCAGTGGTACGGGGTCACACCTTTTCTGTAACGCTATTACACTAGCGGCGTGAGGAGAAATTTTGTATGAGCCAGACCAGTTTTGAATTCAAGGCCGATGCCAACGATAGCTCGCCGTTGTATATGCAAATTGCGCGGAAATTGAGCGAGGATGTGCACAACGGCCGCTATCAGGTGGATCAGGCCCTGCCGTCCGAGCGGACCCTGTCGGAATTGCTGAACGTATCGCGCGTGACTGCCCGCAAGGCCATCGACCAGCTGGTAGACCAGGGTCTGGTGGTGCGGCGCCGTGGCTCGGGCAACTATATTGCCCCGCGCATCGAGCAGCCGCTGTCGAATCTGACCAGTTTTTCCGAGCAATTGCAGCAGCGCGGCCACGTACCGGGCTCGCGCTGGCTCAAGCGCGCAGTCGTCACGCCGACCCCGGAAGAACAGCTGAGTCTGGGCCTGTCGCCGTATTCCAAGGTGGCGCGACTGGAACGTCTGCGTCTGGCCGACGATGTGGTGATGGCCTATGAAGTGTCGGTCTTGCCGCAAACCGTGCTGAACGACCCGAATGCGGTCGGCGCCTCGCTCTATCAATATCTGGAAAGCATCGGTCAGGCGCCGGTGCGGGCCTTGCAGCACATCCGCGCCATGAATGCTTCGGCCGAGCTGGCACGCCAGCTGGGCGTACCGGAAGGTCAGGCGGTGCTCTACATTACCCGGATTGCCTATCTGGAATCGGGGGAAGCCATGGAACTGACCCATTCTTAT
>JAIELO010000309.1 GCA_019752915.1 Burkholderiaceae bacterium | reverse complement strand
GTCGTCCTGACTGAGCACCAGCAGATCGGCGCTGTGCGCTTGCAGCAGCAAGGCACTGGCGGCGTCGTCGCTCAGCAATCGTTCTTCATACGAGTCGACGCCGTGCTGGCGTGCGCTGGCGGCACAGGCGGCCAGCGCGGACCGGGCGCCATCGCTCATCTGCGTCATGTGTGCGGCCGTGAGTGGCCAGATGCCTGCTGCCACCGCCACCGGCGCGAAGCGGGAAATGCCGGTGGCCGCAGCGCCGATCAGATGGGCGTCCAGCATGGCGGCTAGTCGGCAGCCCAGCGTGTAGCGGTCGGCCGCGTGGTGCGCCATGTCGGCATGCAGCAGGATGGTGCGATAAGTCATACAGGTCCTCAGTGCGACATCAACAGCGGAACGGTCATGGTTTGCAGCAGCGTGCGGGTGACGCCACCCATGATCATTTCGCGCCAGCGCATGTGACCATAGCCCCCCATCACAATCAGGTCGCTGCCCAGATCGGCAGCCAGTGACAGCAGGGCATTGCCTACGTCCAGACCGGCCGGTGTTTTCTGCGCCATCACTTCGATCTTCACGCCGTGGCGGGCCAGATAGAGTGCCATGTCGGCACCCGGCTGTTCGCCATGCACGCCCGTCTGCTGATCGGCGTTGTACACCACCAGCGTGACGGCACTGCTGCGGCGTAGCAGCGGCAGGGCGTCGGTAATTGCGCGGGTGGCGGCGCGGCTGCCATCCCAGGCCACCAGCGCGCGCTGGCCGATATTGCTGAACTCGCCTGCATACGGCACCATCAGTACCGGACGGCCGCTGTTCAGGATGATGCTTTCCGGCAGGCCGCTCACCAGCCGCGAGGCGTCATCGGACGGATCGTTCTGGCTCAGCACTACCAGATCGGTGTAGCGCGCCTGTTGCAGCAGCGTGACTTCCGTTTCATCGTCGCTCAGACGGCGTTCGTAGGAGGTGACGCCGGCTGCCTGCACTTGCTGTTCGTAGCCTTCCAGCGCTTGCTGGGCGGCACTGGTGAGCACATCGAGTTCCGGCAGGGGAATCGGTCCGGCGTACATGACACTGCTGTTGCGGTAAAACTCGCGCGTGAAGCCGCTGCTGGCCGCGCCGATCAGGTGGGCGTCGAAAGTGCGTGCGACTTCGGCAGCGAGGGCGATGCGCTGGGGCGCATGGCGGGACTGGTCAACGTGAACGAGTATGGTCTTGTACGACATGGAGGACTCCTGTGTTGTTCTGTACAGCCATCGTAGGGAGTTCGAGCTGCGATTTGATTGATCTGGATCAAAAATCCCAGCCTTCGATTGAGGCATATGGCATACTGGCCGGCCTATTTCTGGCGAGGAATATTATGCAGTGCTCGGTCTGGCGTAGTCTGTTGCGGGTGGTGTGGTGTGGCTGGCTAACGCTGGTTGCCGCAATCATCCCCGCAACGCTTGCCGCAGCAGCGGCGTTGCCCTGCGTAGCGCCTGCGCCCGATCCGTCGAACACTTACGACGCCGAGCATACTTACGCCAAACTGCACCAAGCCTACCCGCAAATACGTATTGCCAGCGCAGCCGTGCCGGATAGCGTGCACAAGCTCGCTAATCTGACTTACGTGCAATACGGCAGTCGTTGTCTGCATCTTGATCTCTACCTGCCGGTGCCGGGGCACAACGCAGCAAATCTGGCGTCGCCGCGGCCACTGGTGATACTGGTGCACGGTGGCGGCTGGCGTGCCGGTTTCCGTGACGAATTCGCCCCCATGGCGGTGCGTCTGGCGCAGCGGGGCTGGGCGGCGGCCACGGTGAGCTATCGGCTATCCGGTGAAGCGGGCTATCCGGCGGCTATCCATGATGTGCGCGCGGCGGTGCGCTGGTTGCGCAGTCACGCCAGCGACTACCAACTCGATGGGCAGCGCTTTGCGCTGGCCGGTGGTTCGGCTGGCGGGCAGATTGCCAGTCTGGCCGGCGTTACAGGCCATCTGGCGGGGTTTGATCCGGGAGCGGCCAGCAGCGAGGTTTCCAGTGCGGTGCAGGCCATTGTGAATATCGATGGACTGTCCGACTTTACTTCTGCCGAGGCGCGCCGTTACGAAGATGATCCCGCCAAGCACCCCTCGTCAGCCGGTGCCTGGTTCGGTGGTCGTTACGCTGAACAGACGGCGCGCTGGAGCGAAGCGTCTCCGATCCAATATGTGCGTGGTGGCATGCCGCCGATTTTATTTATCGGCAGCAGCCAGCCACGTTTCTCGGTGGGCCGGGCCGAGATGGTGGCGCGCATGCAGGCGCTCGGTGTTGCCACTGCGGTGCAGGTGTTACCCGATACGCCACATTCCTTCTGGCTATTCGATCCCTGGCTTCAGCCGACGCTCGACGCCACGCTGGCATTCCTGACCCAGCAGCTGCCGCAGCGCTAGCGCAGACTGCCCGGCGCGCAGTGTGGTGAACTGTCCTTGCGCCTTGCGCAGACTGCCCTACAATCAGGAGACATGCAGATCACTGCACTTCTGACAGGGAGCTTTGCCATGTCTACCATCCATACCTTCCGGCCTGACGATGCCGGTGCTGAAATTGTTGAAGCCGGTATCGAGGTCGCAGACCGGCAGGGCGCTGACAGTGCCGCTGCCTATCTGCGTCTGCGCGGTGTGCCGGCCACCGTGATCGACCGGGTGCTGACTGCGCCCGAGCAGCGGCGCAGTCCGGGGCGGCTGCGATGCCGCGACGAACGGTTGCTGGAAACCGCCTCCCGCTACAAGTACAAGGTCTGAGTCGGTGGGTGCCCTGTAGGCGTGGGCCGACATGACTGCATGCTGCGCGCCTACATCTGGCGGTGTCGTGCGCCGATAAGCTGTGGCACAGCGCATGGCTATAGTTGGGTTCAGCTGGTCACCTCGACCGGCCACCCCGATAAGGATAGTCATGAAAGCTCCGACCGGTTCTACCTCTGCACCCATCAGCCTGCTGGGCGCCCAGCAAAATGCCTTGCTGCGTGCGCTATCGCGTGAAGAGCTGCTCAGCCTGTTCTGCCATCTGGAACTGGTGCCGCTGCCAGCCGGCACGCATCTGTTCGATGTGGGCGAGCGGCTCGACAATGCCTATTTCCCCACCAATGCCATTGTCTCGCTGCAATATCTAGACGAGGATGGCGCAGCCAGCGAAGTTGCTGTGGTCGGGCGTGATGGCGTGGTCGGTGTGGCCATGTATGAGGGGGCCTGTGCCAACTGTCGCGCCGTGGTGCAGACTGCCGGCTATGGCTACCGCATCGGCTCCACCATCTTGCGCAGCGCCTTCCATGACGGCGGCACGCTGGCGCAGCAGTTGATGCGCCACGCCAGTGCGCTGTTTGCCCAGTTGGCGCAAACCGTGGCCGGGGTGCGCCATGGCAGCATCGAACAGCGTTTGTGTCGCTGGTTGCTGGCGCGCTTGGACCGGTCGATTTCCAATGAACTGAAAGTGACGCAGGAGATGATCGCGCGGCTGCTGGGGGTGCGGCGCGAGAGCATCACCGGCTGCGCGGGGAAACTACAGGACGACGGGCTGATCGAATACCGGCGCGGCACGCTGGTGGTGCTCGATCGCACGGCGGTCGAACGGCGCGCCGGTAGTTGCTACGTCGGCGCCTAGAAGCGCTGGCTCAGACTGACCCGTAGCGAGCGTGCTTCGATGGGGTGGAAGTGCACATCGCTGACCGCCTGCGTTTCGCCCTTCAGTTGCGAGGCATAGTAGTAATCGATGGCCGAATCGCGCCGGTTGGTGAGGTTGAACGCTTCCAGTTCCAGTTGCAGGTTCTTGCGCAACTTCCAGCCCAGCCGTCCATTCAGGGTCAGGCTGGCCGCCGAGCGCACGCTATTGTCTTCGGTGAGCGGACGCGGGCCGAAATAGCGCAACTTGAGCGCGGCCGAGTAGGGGCCGCCATTATCCACGGTGACGGCTAGCTGACCGGTGCCTTCCACTGCGCCGGCCAGATACTGGCCTTCCGGTGCGATGTCGCGCGACCGTGCGCGGGCGTAGGCCAGATCCAGATCGATGGACAGCCACTTCAAGGCTTTATAGTAGTTCGATAATTCGATGCCGTAGCGGCGGCTCGGGCGACCCGCTTCCGTGCCGCCGGCGTCACCGATATAGGTCAGTTCCGAATCGAAGTCGAGCCGGTACACGGCCAGTACGGTTTGCAGGCCGGGCAGCCAGTTGCTGCGCGCGCCCAGTTCCATGCCGCGCGAACGCACCAGCGGTGTCACCGGTTCTGCCTTGGTGTCACTGGCCGGATCGATGTGCAGGGTGGCGCCGCGCGCATCGTTGCTGTGGAAGCCGTTGCCGATATTCGCGTAGAACTCGCTGTGCTGCCACGGGCTGTAAATAAGGCTCAGGCTGGGACTAAGCAGCTGGTCGCTGAGCTTGCCGCTATTGGCGGCGCGGTCGCTGCGTACGTCGAAGCGGTAGTGGTCGAGCCGTGCCCCCGCGACGCTGCGCAGGCTGTCGCTCCAGCGCGTGCTGTTCTCCAGATACAGGGCGGCGCTGGATTCGATGATGTGGTCCTGTCGCGTCACGGACAGGGTCTGGCGTGCCTGCGTGCGTAGCAGGCTGTTGTGGATATTGTCGTTCTGTAGCTGCACGCCGAGGGTGGTGCTACTGCTCAGCGTTGCGCCATGCTGATGCCAGCTTTGGCTGGCTTGCAGACCGCTGGTAACGCGCCGGTCCGGCTGCGCGAACTGGTCGCCATGCAGCGGGTCATCCATAAAATAGGTGAAGTTGGAATACAGGTCCAACTGATTGGCAATCAGGTAGGCGT
>JAIELO010000290.1 GCA_019752915.1 Burkholderiaceae bacterium | reverse complement strand
ATCGCACGTCACGACCGCCGGCACGTTCGTACCACCAACGGTGCTGGAAATCCGTTCGCTGGAAGAACTGACGCAGGAGGTGTTCGGCCCGGTCTTGCACGTGATTCGCTACAAACGTGCCGATCTGCCAAAACTGATCGATCAGATCAATGGCAGCGGCTTCGGTCTGACGCTGGGCGTGCATTCGCGCATCGATGAAACCATCGACTACATCACCAGCCGTGCCCACGTCGGTAATATCTACGTGAACCGCAACATTGTTGGTGCCGTGGTGGGCGTCCAGCCATTTGGTGGTGAAGGCAAATCGGGCACTGGTCCGAAGGCCGGTGGTCCGTTGTATCTGAAGCGCCTGCAGCGCGATGCCCACGTTGCTGAAAACCGCCAGCCGAACAGCAGCCCGGCACTTGACGCACTGACGGCATGGGCCAGCAGCCACGGACATGACCATCTTGCCCATCTGGCCGAAGCCTATGGCCGTAACAGTCTGCTCAACCAGCTGACCGTGTTGCCAGGCCCAACGGGCGAACGCAACACGCTGGCACTGGTTGCGCGTGGCGCCATCGTTTGCGCCGCGGCGACCCAGGGCGCACTGCTCAATCAGCTCGCTGCGACGCTGGCAACCGGCAATATTGCTCTGCTGGCAGGTGCAACGGCACAATTGCTGCCGGCTGATTTACCGACTGCCGTCAAAGATCGCATCCAGATCATTGCTCAACCGGATGATTTCGATGCGGAATTCCAGATCGCACTGGTGGAGTCGGCACTGACGGGCACTCTACGCACCCGTCTGGCGGCCCGTGAAGGTGCTCTGGTGGGCCTGGTAGAGACCGATGCATGCGGGGCTATCCCTCTGTGGCGTTTGCTCGCTGAGCGCGCTCTGTGCGTCAATACCACCGCTGCCGGTGGTAATGCCAGCCTGATGACGCTGGACGCATAAATTCTTTACTCTGCATGGGTAAAAAGGGCCGGAATTGCTTCCGGCCCTTTTTTTTCATCGAAATTCTCTAGGCTTTACAGAAGTTTTCGATGATTTCATAGGCATAGCGTGAGGCCACAGTCTTCACAAAACGCATGAAATCGACCGCTGCGTCATCGTTGGCGTTATCGGAGATGGTGCGGATCACGGCAAACGGTATGCCCAGCTCGAAACAGACCTGCGCCACGGCAGCGCCCTCCATTTCGACGGCCAGAAGCTCCGGGAGCGCCGCTTTCAAGGCGGTAATCTGGCTTTTTTTACCGATAAACTGGTCGCCGCTGGCAATCAGACCACGGTGGACGCGTGCCGTTTTCTGAGCGGCCAGAACCAATCGTTCTGTCAGCGCGCGATCACTGGCGAAGCGTGTCAGCCCCGTTAAAGGGATTTCAAAGCGGGGAAACAGGGGACTGGCATCGAAATCATGCTGGATCAGCGCTTCCGCAACGACGACATCCCCAACCTGTACCGTTTTATCCCCACTACCGGCAACGCCAGTAAAAATGATGTGGGTAACTTCAAACTTTTCCACAAGGATGGCAGCTGTCATGGCTGCTGCAACCTTGCCTATACGCGATAGAACGCACACAGCGTCGATTTCCCACAGTTTCCCTACCGTGTACTCCCTCATGCCGTGCAAACGCGTGGCGGGGCTCTCCATGGCTTCTATCAAGCCGTGCTGTTCTTCAGCCAATGCACTGATGATGCCTAAACGCATGCTTTTTTCCTGTGATGTGCAGAATTGTCTGTGGATGAATGCGGTTTTTTCCACAGCGAAGCTTCTAAAACGGTGGATTTTAAGGCGTTTTTTGTGTGCTGGTGGCGTTTAAAACGGGAGCAGGGCTCCAGATTTCGCGTTTTCGTGGTTTAGTAGTTTACAAGAGATATATATAAAAATAGTAGTAGTAGTAAACGTGCAATATGCTGTGGATAAGTCGTGTATACGTTTACAAATCATCTGTTTACGCGATTCATAAGGATCTGCATAAGCGCTGTACCATTTCAGGAGCAATTCTGTATAAAATATGGGCCTGCGGAAAACTTTGCGCTTACTCACAAGTCTTCCTGTGGATATCCAGCGAGTTATTCACAGGCACCTAGTTATTTTTAAGCTTTTCGGCCAATTCCTGGCCTGAAATAGGCTTGGAGAACAGGTAACCCTGTCCAAAATCACATCCCGCCTCCTTCAGAATCGCCAGTTGCTCCAAAGTTTCGATGCCTTCAGCGATCACTTTGATGTTGAGCTTGTGCGCCATCACGATAATCGCCTCCCACAGCGCATTGCCTGTCGTGTCATGTGAAAGATCCGTGATCAATGTGCGATCGAGTTTGATGTAATCGATATGGAAGCGCTTGAGGAAGGCAACCGAGCAATAGCCGGTACCGAAATCATCGAGAGAAATCTGCAAACCAGCCTGCTGGAAAGCGCTGAGCCGCTGAGCGACCGGGTAAGTGGTGTCGAGTAGCAGGTTTTCAGTGACTTCAATGATGATGTTTTCAGGTCTGACCTGCTGTTCCTGCAGATAATCAAGCCAGTTCTGGTAATTGCTGCCATTTTCCCGGAATTGCCAGGCTGACTTATTCACACCGATAGCGAAATAGGTAAAGCCCAGTTTCTGCAAACGCCGGACTTCCTGGACCGCCTGTTTGAAGACCCAGTCACCAATATCGACAATCATGCCGCTACTTTCGGCAATGCTGATGAATTCCGCCGGGTTTAACAAGCCCCGTTCTGGATGTTCCCAGCGCAGCAAAGCTTCTGCTTTGCAAATTTTGCCGGTCTGAAGATCGACAATTGGCTGAAATACGATACGTAACTCATCGCGTGTTATGGCTTCACGCAATTCGTTGATGAGTTCCATGCGGACCCGGGTGGCCTCCTGCATATACGGGGCAAAATAATGGAAGCGGTTACGTCCCTCCTGTTTAGCGATATACATCGCCTGATCCGCGTTTTTGATTAAAGTTTCCGCATCGCGCGCATCTTCCGGATACAGGGTAATGCCGATACTGCTCGACACATGAGCCGTATGTTCATCCAGCTCGAAAGGCGTGTTCATCTGGCGAAGAATTTCCTGGGCAATCCGGGCGACATCGCTGGCATTGCGCAGTTCACTGAGAATAATCGTGAATTCGTCCCCTCCTAGCCGGGAAACAATATCGGTGCCGCGCACACAGGCGGTCAGCCGCTGCGCTACTTTTTTCAGCAATAAGTCGCCCTGATCATGTCCCAGTGTGTCATTGACTTCCTTGAAATGATCCACATCGAGGAATACCAGTGCCATCGGTAGTCTGGAGCGGTCGGTTTTTTTCATCTCCTGACGTAAATGTTCATAGAACATGCGCCGGTTGGAGAGACTGGTGAGGGCATCGAAGTTTGCCTGACGCCAGATTAATTCTTCCGACGCTTTTTTCTTGGTGATATCTCTAAGCAAAGCGACATGACGAATAGGATTGCCCTCTTCATCGAAAACGGTATTGACGCGCATCGATACCAGGAAAGTCTCACCATCGCGATGCTGTTGCCAGACTTCACCTTCCCATTCGCCATGTTCCAGTATTGATTCATACATGCGATCAAAAATACTCTGTTCCTGCTGTCCGGCGGCCAGTTCGTAGCCGCGATGATGAATCAGGTCTTTTTCCAGATATCCGTAGAGCAGCGAGAAGGCCGGATTTACCGTCAGAATCCGGCCATCAATATCGGTCACCATCATCGCTTCGCTACTGTTCTGGAAAAACAGCGCCGCCAATTTCATCGATTCTTCATTGGCACGTAATTTTTTTTCCATTTCACGGCTTGCGCCATACAGTGTGCGATAGCGTTGTTCGCGTTCTTCCTGACGGGTATAGGTGCGCAGAGAAAAATGCCCTGCACCGATAATCAGCAACAGCAGGACGGCCAGGCCGGCACCCGCTATCAGAAAATTCTGTTGCAACATTCGCGCAGCTTCGGCGTCATTACTGCCAACTAGAATAATCAGCGCCATGTCATCGAGGACACGGTAGCTGTAGACCCGTTTTACGCCATCGATACTGCTGATATCACGAAAAGTTCCGCTAGTTGCCTGCTTTGTATAGTCGAATAAGCTGCCAGCACCGAGGTTATGGGCAAAGGTATTGATGAAATCGGGAACCCGAGCAACCACCTTGCCCTGACCATGGACCAGCGCAATGACGATATCGGCATCGAAACGGGAATTTTCAAAGACCGTGACAAAGCGCTGAATATCAAGTGTTGCCACGATCACACCGAGGAATTCACCCTGATCGTTTTCTATCCGGCGACTTAAAAACAGCAAGTATCGTTTGCCGGTGGCTGAAAAGGTCGGCTCAGAGATGTAGAGCTTGCCGCGCATAGTCGGATCCAAGTGGACTTTGAAAAAATCCCGTTGCTGATAATCCCAATCGGCCGGTTTGCTTCGCATCGAAGAGGCAATACTTTTGCCCTGGTTATCCAGAAAAATGATTGAGTAATCACCGTTGAAGCTAGCGCCATGGGAAGACAGCATTTCCGACATGGTCTGGCTTGACCGGCTTTGCTGACGGGTAAGAACTTTGATGGCGCTGGAAAACCCGATGAGCGATAGGTCCACCGATTGAATCGAGTACAGCACATGGGCTTCCATGGCTTTTGCGTAATGCTCGGTTTGGCTACGAACAGCGTGTTCGCGTTCGTTGTAACTGGTGTGGAATTGGGAAATGACTACGGCAATAGCCAGTATGGCCATTAAAAAAAGGCCACTAAGCAAGCGTCGCCTGAATTTCAGATAGCCAGGCGATCGTTGATTGTTGTGCTGTTCAGG
>JAIELO010000046.1 GCA_019752915.1 Burkholderiaceae bacterium | reverse complement strand
CGACAGACCCTTGCCGTCAACTTCGCGACGGTAATGGGTCAGTTGTTCTTCGGTCAGACGGCCTTCCAGGAAAGCGCGGGCGTACACGCCCGGCGAGGAGTGACCCTGAATGTACAGCAGGTCGCCACCGTGGGTGTCGCTTGGCGCTTTCCAGAAGTGGTTGAAGCCGATGCCCAGCATATTGGCCAGCGAGGCGAACGAGGACAGGTGACCACCGAGGTCGCCGTCGACGCGGTTAGCCTTGACCACCATCGCCATGGCGTTCCAGCGCATCCACGAGCGCAGCTTTTCTTCGTATTCCAGATTGCCCGGGCAGTGGGTTTCCAGATGGGCGGGAATGGTGTTGACGTAAGCAGTATTGGCGGAGAAAGGAATGTCGGAACCGGACTGGCGGGCCAGATCGATCAGACGCTCCATCAGGTAGTGAGCACGTTCAGGCCCCTCTTGTTCCAGCACTGCGGCCAGTGCGTCCAACCACTCTTTAGTTTCCTGTGCGTCCGGGTCGGTGCTTACCGAAACCTGGTCAAGTTGAGCTGACATGTATGAAGTCTCCTGAGTTAAGGACCCGCTCCGCCTCTGCCGAACGGGGGTTTTCTACTGCTTATTTATGCTGATTATTACCAATACTACGAAGCCGTGTGCGGATTCTACCAGCACTTTTTTAGTTTTTCAAATTACGATATGCAATTTCATATGGTGAAATTTCACTATGAAAAAGTTGTGCGGTGCAGCACCAAGGCAAGCAGGAAACACGGCGCAATGCGCGCTGCGGCTTTATAATCGAGGTTTCCCCCTTCACACTGCCCTAATCATGACTGCTCAACTGATCGACGGAATCGCCCTCTCCCAAAAACTGCGCGCCGAAATTGCTGCACGTGCTGCCAAATTGACCGCTGAAGGAAAACAACCCGGCCTGGCCGTGATTCTGGTCGGCGATGATCCAGCCAGCCATGTTTATGTGCGCAACAAGGTCAAGGGCTGCGAAGATGCCGGTTTCTACTCGCTCAAAGAGCAATACCCTGCCGACCTGAGCGAAGCGGCGCTGCTGGAACGTATCGCCGCCCTGAACGTGGATCCGGCCATCCACGGCATTCTGGTGCAGATGCCCCTGCCGAAGCACATCAACCCGCACAAAGTCATCGAAGCCATCTCCACCACCAAAGACGTGGACGGCTACTCGGTGCTGAGCGCCGGCGAACTGATGACCGGTCTGGAAGGCTTCCGTCCTTGCACCCCTTACGGCTGCATGAAGCTGATCGAAAGCACCGGCGTTGACCTGCGCGGCAAACACGCCGTCGTCATCGGCCGCAGCAACACCGTCGGCAAGCCCATGGCACTGCTGCTCTTGCAAGCCAACGCCACCGTCACCATCTGCCATAGTGCGACCCCGGATCTGGGCCTGTACACCCGTCAGGCCGATGTGGTGGTCGCGGCAGTTGGCCGCCGCAACACGCTGACGGCAGACATGGTGAAACCGGGCGCAATCGTGATCGACGTCGGCATGAACCGCGACGACGCGGGCAAGCTGTGCGGCGATGTGGACTTCGCCGGCGTCAAGGAAGTCGCTTCGCACATCACGCCAGTACCGGGTGGCGTCGGTCCGATGACCATCACCATGCTGCTGATGAACACCGTCGAAGCGGCCGAACGCACCTGATTAACCGTAGCGCACACACTGGACACAAGATGACTGACCAAAATCCCCTGCTGGACTTTTCCGGCCTGCCGCGTTTCGATGCCATCACACCGGAACACGTCACGCCCGCCATCGACACGCTGCTGGAACGCAGCCGTGCCGTGGTCACGCAGCTCGAAGCACCGCAAGCGCAAGTTAGCTGGGACAACTTCGTAGCACCGCTGGAACAGGCCACCGAACTACTGGGTCGCGCCTGGGGCATCGTCAGTCATCTGAACAATGTGGTGGATACACCGGCGCTGCGCGCTACTTACAACGAGAACCAGCCGAAAGTGACCGAGTTCTGGACCGCACTGGGCCAGAACGAAGTGCTGTTCGACAAATACAAGGCGCTGCGTGCCAGCGCCGAATTTGCCAGCCTGACGCCAGCACGGCAGCGCATCATCGACAACGCCGTGCGCGACTTCCGCATGGGCGGCGCCGAACTGCCGGCAGAACAGAAGCAGCGCTACGCCGCAATTCAGGAACAGCACGCCGCCGTATCGACGCGCTTCTCCGAGAACGTGCTGGACGCCACCAATGACTTCAAGCTGCTGGTAGCCGATGAAGCCGAACTGGCCGGCGTGCCGGACGACGTCAAAGCGGCAGCGCGTGCCGCCGCCGAGAAAGAAGGCAAAGCCGGTTACGAATTCTCGCTGCACTTCCCGTCCTACTTCCCGCTGCTGCAGTTTGCCGATAGCCGCGCGCTGCGCGAAACCATCTACCGCGCCAATGCCACCAAGGCCTCCGAGCAGGCCGAAGGTTTCAGCAAGAAGGAAGACTGGGACAATACCGACAACATCGTCACGCTGCTCAAGCTGCGCGACGAAGAAGCCAAGCTGCTGGGCTACCGCAATTTCGCGGAAGTCTCGCTGGTGCCGAAGATGGCGCAATCGCCGGAACAGGTCATCAGCTTCCTGGAAGATCTGGCACGCCGCGCGCGCCCCTACGCCGAGAAAGATCTGGCTGAACTGCAGCAGTTCGCCCGCGACGAACTGGGACTGGACGAACTGAAAGCGTGGGACATCCCCTACGCTTCGGAAAAGCTGCAGGAGCGCCGCTACGCCTTCTCGGCACAGGAAGTCAAACAGTACTTCCCCGAGCATAAAGTAGTCGATGGCCTGTTCCGCCTGATCCAGCAATTATTCAACGTCGAGATCAAGACCGATAGCGCGCCAGTCTGGCATGCCGATGTGCGCTTCTACCGCATTGAACGCGCCGGCAAACTGATCGGCCAGTTCTACCTCGACTTGTACGCGCGCGCCGGCAAGAGCGGCGGCGCATGGATGGACGACGCGCGTGGCCGTCGCGCCAGCAGCGACAGCGTGCAGACCCCGGTGGCCTACCTGACCTGCAACTTCACCGAACCGGCCGTGGTCGATGGCGTCAGCCAGCCCGCCCTGTTCACCCATGATGAAGTGATCACCCTGTTCCACGAATTCGGCCACGGCCTGCACCACATGCTGACCGAAGTGGACGAACTGGGCGTGTCCGGCATTTCCGGCGTCGAATGGGATGCCGTGGAACTGCCATCACAATTCATGGAAAACTTCTGCTGGGAGTGGGAAGTACTGGAACACATGACGGCGCACGCCGCCACCGGTGCGGCCCTGCCACGCGCACTGTACGACAAGATGCTGGCCGCGAAAAACTTCCAGTCCGGCCTGCAGACTCTGCGTCAGGTGGAATTCTCGCTGCTGGACATGCACCTGCACTACGATTACGACACCGCTGGCAGCCAGAGCGTGCAGCAAGTGATCGACGGCGTACGTCGCCAGTTCGCGCTGATCATTCCGCCCGCCTTCAACCGCTTCCAGAACTCCTTCGGCCACATCTTTGCCGGTGGTTATGCGGCCGGTTACTACAGCTACAAATGGGCTGAAGTGCTGTCGGCCGACGTGTACGCCGCTTTCGAAGAAGCGCAAGCCATCAGCCCGGCCGCCACGGCGGAAACCGGCAAACGCTACTTGCAGGAAATCCTGTCGGTGGGTGGCTCACGTCCGGCCTTGGAGTCGTTCACCGCCTTCCGTGGCCGCGAACCGAGCATCGACGCCCTGCTGCGCCACAGCGGCATGGCAGCGTAAAAAAATGACAGCGTGCTAGGGCTACAACAAAGCTTTAGCACGCATAAATTTTACCCAAGTCAAGCTCACTCAAACACCGCGCACAGTAGCAAAAGCGATGCCAGCGACAAAGCAATTTTTCGCTTACACTGGTCGTTCGCGCTATCGAAAACGCACGGCGTTTTCAGTATTCTCCCCAGTTTCAGACCCAGTTTTAGCCCGAGAAAAACCATGACCCGCATCGACTTTCACACCAATGTGCCGGACAAGATCGCCTATGCCTGCCGGCTGGTGCGCAAAGCCCGTTCTGGCCAGCACAAGGTCACTCTGTTGACCGACGATGCTAGCCAACTAGCCGAACTTGATAGCGCGATGTGGACTTTTTCCGCCACCGACTTCCTGCCCCACGTGACTGCCGATGCGCCACTGGCCGCGCAGACACCGATCGTGCTGACGGACGACGATGCGGCAGAATTACCACACCGCGAATTATTAATTAATCTGTCGCGCCGCACCCCGGCCACGCTGGACCAGTTCGAGCGTGTGATAGAAGTGATTTCCTCCCTTGAGGAAGATGCGGCCGCTGGCCGCAAGCGTTATAGCGCCTATAAACAGCAAGCCTATCCACTCACCCACTTTGTCACAGGAAAATCATGAGCCAAGCACCATCATTTGATGCCAGCATCCCTGTCTTGACGGAAGTTCTGAAGGCCGACGTCCTGAACGACGACCTGCTGCCCGGCGAAGGCGCCAGCGCCTCGCCACCCCGTCGCGCCGAGCTGGCGGCGCGTCTCGAAGAGGAAGCCATCGATACCTGGACCGATGCCGAGTGGGAAGCCATGGAACACCGCGTCTCGACGCGCATCATGCAGCGCCTGCTGTCACGCGTCGATTTCGTGCTGGAACAGCGCATCAAGGACAGCATGGCCGAAGTACTTAATCACGCCCTGCGCGACCTGACCAACGAAGTACGGGTCGGTCTGCACGACACCATCGAAAAAATTGTCGCACGCGCCGTGACGCAGGAACTGATCCACCTGCA
>JAIELO010000232.1 GCA_019752915.1 Burkholderiaceae bacterium | reverse complement strand
GGCAATCTGCACCGCTTTCGGTTCCATTTCCCCGGTGTGGTCGGTACGCCGGCTACTCTTTTCCGTGGCCCACAGGCGCGGATTGGAGGCGGCCATTTCGGACACGGCATAGCCAGCGCCCAGCTGTTTGCACAGCTGACGGAACGGACGATCGGTCACACCCGCCATGGGGGCGACAAATACGTTGTTACGCAAAACATAGGGACCGATCTGCACGGGAGCTACCTGAAACGAGGGAAGGAACCTGCTATTTTACCCTATCAGCTGCTCAAATAATAAGCACTTTTTTTCATACTTGCGGTCGTCAGGAGAAGGCCACTCCGGGTCGCCATGGCAAGCCCGCCCTGCCCACCGCCCGGCAGCAGACGCTAGATGATGTCGTCCAGCGTGGTGGCCAGATGCGCCACATCGCCCCACTGTTCCAGCTGCAGGCGCGCACCATCCCAGCGGAAACGGTTGATGCTGGCATTTTTAACCTGAAAGTCGCGCGGACTATCGAGGCTCATGCCGCGCGCGGCGCGGTAAGCGCATTCGAGCACGCCACCATGTGCCACCACGGCGATAGTGCGCCCCGGATGCCGGTCCATCCAGTCGCCCAGCGCATCGATGCAGCGCTGGTAGAAGCTGCGGAAGCTTTCTGCTGGCCGCTCGCCATCCGGCATCACGGCATCCACATCGCGGGCCTGCCACAGCGCATATTCCTGCGGATAGCGTTCGGCGATCTCGCTGTACAGCATGCCCTCGAACACCCCGTAGCAACGCTCGCGCAGGCGCGCGTCGGTCTGCACCGTCAGCGCCGGTTGCAAGGTGCTGAGCGCCTGCGCCGTCTGCATAGCGCGCAGCAGGTCGCTGGCCACCAGCACCTCCACACCCTGCTGTGCCAGCGCCTGCGCCAGTGCCGCCGCCTGCCGCTCACCCTGCTCATTGAGGGCAATATCGGTGTGGCCTTGCAAACGACGCACGGCATTCCACGGCGTTTCGCCATGACGGATCAATAACAAGGTGCTATGCCCAGGGGGGCTGTGATTCGGTGTGCTGTGATTCGGTGTGCTGTGATTCATGCCATCTTCAGAAAAAAGGCCATGCCGGACGGCATGGCCTGAACAAATGCTTACGGCGCCGTGGGCGCGACTTTGGGACGGGTCTGCAGCCAGAACGTCACCGGGCCATCATTGGTCAGCGACACCTGCATGTCAGCGCCGAACTGGCCACAGGCCACCTGTGCGTGGCGCTGGCGCGCCTGTGCCACAAAATAATCGAACAGGCGCCGGCCATCGGCCGGAGCCGCCGCCGGCGTGAACGAGGGACGCGTGCCGGAATTGGTATCGGCCGCCAGCGTGAACTGCGGCACCAGCAGCAAGGCGCCGCCGGTATCGGTGACGCTAAGGTTCATCTTGCCAGCCTGATCGGCAAACACCCGGTAGCCCAGCAATTTATTCAGCAAGGCGTCGGCTTCCTGCTCGGTATCATGCCGTTCGGCACACACCAGCACCAGCAAGCCCGCTTCGATGGCGCCCACCGTGACACCCTCGACCACCACGCTGGCGTGGCTGACGCGTTGCAGCAGGCCTATCATGCCGTCAGCGTGACGCGGGCGAACTTGCGTTTGCCCACTTGCAGCACCATGGTGCCCGCGTCGATCTTCACCGTCTTGTCGCTGATCACGGTGCCGTCGATACGCACCCCGCCCTGCTCGATCATGCGACCGGCTTCCGATACGGAGGCGCACAAACCGGCCGCTTTCAGCAGTTGCTGGATACCGGCCGGGGCGCCCGGCACGGTGATTTCCGCGATGTCGTCAGGAATCCCGCCTTTCGAGCGGTTGACGAAGTCGTTCAGCGCTTCTTCGGCGGCAGCCTGCGAATGGAAGCGCGCCACGATTTCCTGCGCCAGCGCCACTTTGGCATCGCGCGGATTGGCGCCGCCATCGACAGTCGCTTTCAGTGCCGCCAGATCAGCCAGCGAACGGAACGACAGCAATTCATAGTATTTCCACATCATGGTGTCGGAAATACTCATGATCTTGGCGAACATGGTATTCGGCGCTTCGGTGATGCCGATGTAGTTGTTTTTCGACTTGGACATCTTGTCCACGCCGTCCAGACCTTCCAGCAGCGGCATGGTCAGAATGCACTGCGGCTCCTGACCGTAGTCCTTCTGCAGCTCGCGACCAACTAGCAAGTTAAATTTCTGGTCGGTTCCACCTAGCTCAAGGTCGGCCTTCAAAGCGACCGAATCGTAGCCCTGCATCAATGGATACAGGAACTCGTGGACCGCAATCGGAGTCCCACCCTTGAAACGCTTACTAAAATCATCACGTTCCATCATGCGCGCCACCGTGTAGTGCGAGGCCAGCTTGATCAGACCGCGTGCGCCCAGCGGATCGCACCACTCGGAGTTGTAGCGGATTTCCGTTTTGGCCGGGTCCAGCACCAGCGAGGCCTGCTTGAAATAGGTCATCGCGTTCTGCTCGACCTGCTCGCGCGTCAGCGGCGGACGGGTCATATTGCGGCCGGACGGGTCGCCGATCATGGAGGTGAAGTCACCGATCAGGAAAATCACCTGATGGCCCAGATCCTGCAACTGGCGCATCTTGTTCAGTACCACGGTGTGGCCAAGGTGCAAGTCAGGAGCGGTTGGATCAAGTCCGAGTTTGATGCGCAGTGGCACACCGCTCTGCTCCGAGCGGGCCAGCTTCTGGGCGAATTCGCTTTCGATGAGCAACTCGTCAACACCGCGTTTCGTGATGGCAAGCGCCTCCAGCACACGATCTGTCAGAGGCAATGCTGCAGAAACGGCCGGCGATGTCGATACAGTAGTAGTCATAATTTTAGGGCGGTATTTTTCAGAAATAGGGTTTAGCCGGCGGAGTTTGATATAATCCTCGATCGATCAATATTGCCGTATGAAAACGAACTTAGAGCATAAATAGAAGAAATAAAAACTTACCGAATAGTTCAAGCGGCAAATTTTAACTGATTGCATGAACCAAATACATAAATTCACGAGCTCACGCTTGTTCAGTCTGCTAGGTTCGACGCGCAAAGCGCGCATCATCAGCGCGTCTGCCCTATTCCTGGCAGTCTGCGCTTTTGGCGCTGCCGGCGTGGCACCACTGGCGCCTGATGCGTCCGATCTGCCCGTCAAATCCGTCGAAGAAGCCGTTGTGGCGCCGGATCTGGGCGCGCAAATTGCAGCACTCGAGCAACAGTCTTCCACTGAACATTTCGTTCACGAAGAAAAAATCCGCGCGGGCGACACCCTCGCCACCCTGCTGACGCGTCTCGGTGTGGATGACGACGCGGCCGAAACCTTCATCAAGAAAGACAGCGTCGCCAAAGGCGTGATGCAGCTCAAGGCCGGCAAGCGCGTACAGGCCCAGACGGATGAAGAAGGCAATCTGCAGTGGTTGCGCGCCGTGGTGGTCGATGGCAAAGATATTCCCGTCAAAAATATCCGCATCACCCGCAAGGGCAATGGTTTCGTCGCGCAGGAAGAAGCGGCCAAACTGGAACGCCGCGTGGAAATGCATGCCCGTACCATCAGTTCGACCCTGTACGCGGCCACTGACTCCAGCGAAGATGGCGCCAAACTACCAGACACCATCGTCAAACAGATCATCGAGATGTTCTCGACCAGCATCGACTTCCGTGGCGACCTGAAACGCGGCGACCATTTTAATGTCGTCTATGAAACCTTCTGGCAGGATGGCGAGTTTGTCCGTGCAGGACGCGTGCTGGCCGGTGAATTCACCAACAAGGGCACCACCTATCAGTCGGTCTGGTTCGAAGATCCGCAAAGCAAACAGGGGGGTGGCTACTACAGCTTCGACGGTAAATCGCTGAAGAAGGCCTTCCTCAAATCGCCGGTTGAATTCTCGCGTATTTCGTCCGGCTTCGCGATGCGCGTGCACCCGATTTCGGGCCAGTGGAAAGCCCACAAAGGGATCGACTTCCCGGCAGCGACCGGCACCCCGATCCGCGCCTCCGGTGATGGCGTGATCGACTTCGCCGGCACCCAGAACGGCTACGGCAACTTCATCATCATCAAGCACTGGGCCAACTACACCACCGCCTACGCCCACATGAGCCGGTTTGCCAACGGCATCAAGAAAGGCACGAAAGTCAGCCAGGGCGACGTGATCGGTTACGTCGGCACTACCGGCTGGTCGACCGGCGCCCACCTGCACTACGAATTCCGTGTCGGCGGCGATGCCCGCGACCCGAACACCATGAACGTGCAGCAGCAGGCACCGTTGACGGCCGCCGAAATGAGCCGCTTCAAGGCCTACGCTTCGGACATGTCGCACCGCTTCGCGCTGCTGCAACCGGGCGGCTCGCGCGGCACCCGCGTCGCTGCCAAGTAACAGCGAGCAAAGCACTGCCCACAGACAGGTCGCCACGGCGGCCTGTTTTCTTATCTAGCAACACAACAGTCTGGTAGCAAAGGGGAACCCATGAGTTTATATATCGGCCTGATGTCCGGCACCAGCATGGATGGCGTGGACGCCGCACTGGCCCGCATCGATGCCCAAGGCATTGCCACGCTGGGCGCGTCCTTCCTCGGCTTTCCCGCTACATTGAAGAGCGAACTGATGGCGCTGCAGGCGGCAGTCAGCGATGAAATCGCCCGCGAAGCGCTGGCCGCCAACGCGCTGGCGCAGGTCTACGCCGACTGCGTCCGGCAACTGCTGGAGCAGACCGGCCACGGCGCCACCGAGATCCGCGCCATCGCCGTCCACGGCCAGACCATCCGCCACCGCCCCGAACTGGGCTACACGCGCCAGACC
>JAIELO010000056.1 GCA_019752915.1 Burkholderiaceae bacterium | reverse complement strand
CAACAAGGATGAAGCGGAGAAAGTCCGCGCCAAATTAAGCGCCATGGGCCTGAGTGGCCGCATGGAAGCGCAGTAAGCGTCGGGATCCGGCAGCGTGACGATGTTCGATTATCTGGTGCTGCTGGTGCTGGGCGCTTCGGTGGTGATCAGTCTGATGCGTGGACTGGTACGGGAAGTGCTCTCGCTGGTGGGCTGGGTGGCCGCGTTCGTGGTGGCCAACGCCTATGCGGCGACACTGGGGCAGATGCTGCCACCGGCCGTGCCCGGCGAAGTGTTACGGCTGATTCTGGCGTTTATCGTGCTGTTTATTGCCACCCGGCTGCTTGCGGGCTTGCTGGCCAAGGCGCTCAGCGCCGTGCTCGAAGCCGGTGGTCTGAGCTGGGCCGATCGGCTGCTGGGCGTGCTGTTCGGCGTGCTGCGCGGTGTGCTGATCGTGCTCACCGTGGTGATTCTGGCCGGCATGACGTCACTGCCGCAGCAGGCTTTCTGGCGCGAAGCGCGCCTCAGTCCGTATGCGGAGATGCTGGCGCACAGCGTCAAACCCTTGCTACCTGCTGCGTTGGCGCAGCATGTGAATTTTTGAAGTCTTTAAATCTGTAGTACCAGTCCAGGAGCAACATCATGTGTGGCATCGTCGGCGTCGTTTCCCATCAACCTGTCAATCAATTGCTGTATGACGCATTGCTGCTGCTGCAGCACCGCGGTCAGGATGCGGCGGGTATTGCGACCAATCACAGCAGCATGTTCGCCATGCACAAGGCCAATGGCCTGGTGCGTGACGTTTTCCGTACCCGCAATATGCGTACGCTGCAAGGTAACTCGGGTATCGGCCACTGCCGTTATCCGACCGCCGGTTCTTCGAGCGAAGAAGAGGCGCAACCGTTCTACGTCAATGCCCCGTACGGCATCACGCTGGCGCACAACGGCAATCTGACCAACTGGGAACAGTTGAAGCAGGAGATGTTCAAGATTGACCGTCGCCATATCAACACCGATTCCGATTCGGAAGTGCTGCTGAACGTGCTGGCGCACGAAATCCAGAAAGCCACCGTCGGTATTTCGATTGATGCCGACACCATCTTCAAGTCGGTAGCGGTGCTGCACCGTCGCGTGCGCGGTGGTTACGCTGCCGTGGCGCAGATCGCCGACGTTGGCCTGCTGGCGTTCCGCGATCCGTTCGGTATCCGTCCGCTGTGCCTGGGCGCCAATGATACCGCGCAAGGCACCGAATACATGGTGGCTTCGGAATCGGTAGCACTGGAAGGCATGGGCTTCCGTTTCGTGCGCGACATCGCGCCGGGCGAAGCCGTGTTCATCGATCTGGACATGAATCTGCACAGCCGTCAGTGCGCCGATAATCCGACCCTGAACCCGTGCGTGTTCGAGTTCGTGTATCTGGCCCGTCCTGACTCCGTGATCGACGGCGCGTCGGTGTACGCTACCCGCCTGAAAATGGGCGAGTATCTGGCCGAGAAAATCAAACGCGAATTCAAGGATGGCGAAATCGATGTGGTGATGCCGATTCCCGATTCCTCGCGTCCGGCTGCCATCCAGCTGGCACTGGCGCTGAACGTGGAATACCGCGAAGGCTTCATCAAGAACCGTTACATCGGCCGTACCTTCATCATGCCGGGTCAGGCTGCGCGTAAGAAGTCGGTGCGCCAGAAGCTGAACGCGATTGCCAGCGAATTCAAGGACAAAGTGGTGCTGCTGGTGGATGACTCCATCGTGCGTGGAACCACCAGCCGTGAAATCGTGCAGATGGCGCGCGAAGCCGGTGCCAAGAAAGTGATCTTCGCGTCGGCCGCGCCACCGGTGATCTACCCGAACGTGTACGGCATCGACATGCCGACCCGTGACGAGCTGATCGCTTACGGCCGCACCACCGAAGAAGTGTGCCGCGAAATTACCGCCGATGCGCTGGTGTATCAGGATATCGACGCACTGAAACGCGCCATCTCCGATGTGAATCCGGCCCTGCAGAATTTCGAAGCGTCGTGCTTCGACGGTGTGTATGTCACCGGCGATATTTCGAAAGACTATCTGGACAAGCTGGAATACGCGCGTCACAACCCGAAAGCCGGCAAGCCGGAAGACGCGGGCCGCTCGCAACTGAATCTGAATCTCGCGGCAGCCGAAGGCTGATCGCGCGCCCGGTACAGACGATTCTGTACCGGGTTTTTTTTTGAATCTGCACCCATGAACGACCAGAAAAAATACGGCTTTACCACCACCATTCTGCACAACGATCGCCGTAAAGGCATCGAGCACGGTTCCCTGCACAAACCCATCCACACCTCGGTAGCGTTCGGCTACAGCGATGCGCGCCAGCTGGCGTCGGTGTTCCAGGGCAAGGAGCCGGGCTTCCGTTACGGCCGTCAGGGCAATCCGACCATCTCCGCGCTGGAAGACAAGGTCAACCAGATGGAGCAGGGCGTTGGCACCCTGTGCTTCGCTACCGGCATGGGCGCGATCGGCGCCGTGTTCCAGTCGCTGCTGCGCGCCGGTGACCATGTGGTGTCGTCGGCTTTCCTGTTCGGTAACACCAACAGCCTGTGGCAAACCACCATGGCGCAAGGCGTGGCCGTGTCCTTCGTCGACGCGACCGATGTCGCGGCGGTGGCGGGCGCCATCACCGAGCAGACCCGTGTGGTGTTCGTGGAAACCATCGCCAATCCGCGCACCCAGATCGCCGATCTGGCCCGCATCGGCGAGTTGTGCCGCGAGCGCGGCATTCTCTACATCGTCGACAACACCATGACCACGCCGTATCTGTTCCGCCCGAAAGCGGTCGGTGCCGGACTAGTGGTGAATGCGCTGACCAAGTCGATCTGCGGTCATGGTAATGCGCTCGGTGGCAGCCTGACCGATACCGGCGAATACGACTGGACGCGCTTCCCGAATATCTACGAGAACTACCAGAAGGCGGCACCGAAGCAGTGGGGGCTGGCGCAGATTCGCGCCAAAGGCTTGCGCGACTTCGGCGCCTCGCTGGCACCGGAAGCGGCGCACCACATTGCCGTGGGCGCGGAAACGCTGGCCTTGCGCATGGAGCGCACCTGCGCCAACGCGCTGGCACTGGCGCGTTTGCTGGAAGCCGATGAACGGGTGGCGGCGGTCTACTATCCGGGGCTGGCTTCGCATCCGCAGCACGCCCTTGCAGGTGAGCTGTTCCGTGCGTATGGTTCGCTGCTCAGTTTCGAGCTCAAAGATGGCATCGATTGCTTCGATTTCCTGAACCGTTTGCAACTGGCGATTCCGGCTTCGAATCTGGGCGACACCCGCACCCTGATCATTCCGGTGGCGCACACCATTTTCTACGAGATGGGGGCCGAACGCCGCGCCTCGATGGGCATTGCCGAGTCGCTGATCCGCGTGTCGGTCGGTATCGAAGATACGGACGACTTGCTGGCCGACTTCAGCAATGCGCTGAAGGCCGCCTGAATGCGTCGCTAGTGATCCGGCCGTTACACGATGGCCGGATGTAAAAAGGGGCTGCTGCAGATGTTGTCATCTGCAGCAGCCCCTTTTTTATGCTCGGGCGCTTAGTGCCAGCTGCGCATCAGTCCCACGGCCAGACCTTCGAGGGCGAACTCGTCCGCCTCGGGATCGACCTTGATGATCTTGAAATCAGGATTTTCCGGCAGCAGTTCGATGCTGTTGCCGGTCTTGCGGTAGCGCTTGACGGTGACGTCGTTACCGATGCGGGCCACCACGATCTGGCCATTCTTGGCGCTGTCGACTTTCTTCACCGCCAGCAGGTCGCCATCCATGATGCCGGCGTCGCGCATCGACTCGCCGCGCACTTTCAGCAGGTAGTCGGGCTTGGAGGCGAACATGGCTGGATCGACGTTGTAACTGGTTTCCAGATTTTCCTGCGCCAGCATGGGCGAACCGGCAGCTACCCGTCCGATCAGCGGCAGCGACATCATCAGCGCGGCGGGAATCTTCGACGCTGGCACATCGGCATGCGCGCCCAGCAGACGGATGCCGCGCGAGGTGCCGGCGGCAATCTCAATCGCGCCCTTGCGCGCCAGCGCCTGCAAGTGTTCTTCGGCTGCATTGGCCGACTTGAAACCGAGTTCGTTGGCGATTTCGGCGCGGGTCGGCGGGAAACCGGTGTTTTCGATGGCATCCTTGATCAGATTAAGGATCTGTTCCTGCCGTGCGGTGAGCTTGATCATAGAGTGCGGTAAGCCTGTGGATATAGACAGTCTGTATTTTTGTACAGTGTAGCGCGAAATGCAAGGGGATTTGTTGCTTTGAGCGAAATAAATTCATGAGCGATGCGTCGGCCGGACAGTCGGACTTCTGATGTTCTTTTCCGTAGGGCTTGCTGTAGCGTAAAACTGTCTGTTTCAGGTCGGCATAAATTGGCACTTCCGCTGTTCGTGAATGCAACGTGCAAAAGGAGCGCAAAGTGCCTTACACATATGAAAAAGTGAGCGAGCTTGAAGACCAGGAGATGGTTGGCACCCACCAGTGTGTCGCGCTGGTCCAGCGATACGCGGGTGCGCCAGTGACTTCGGCCTGGCGGCAAGGGGATGCGGTAATGGGTAATGCCAGCCTTAAAAAAGGTACCGCAATCGCCACCTTCATCAAGGGGCGCTATGCCAATCACGCGCACGGCAACCATCGGCGCTGTTTCTACGCCTGGCGCCTGGTGGCATGTATGTCGTAGACCAGTGGAAAACAAAAAAAGGTGGGATTTGGTGTTGCGGCTGTTAGTGTTGTTATTGTTGTTGCTGTTGTTGTTTTCTATGTGTTTATGTGTGTTGTTTAATACAAATATAAAGCAACCCTT
>JAIELO010000147.1 GCA_019752915.1 Burkholderiaceae bacterium | reverse complement strand
ATTTCAGGTAATTAGCGTAATAGACGATACCGCCGGCGTCGGTGTCCTCGTAATAGACCCGTACGTTCCAGATAAACTCTGCTGGCATGTTTGTTTGGCGACTATAAGAATGAGCAATATTTTACTACAGTAAAGCCTTTTCCCCGTCGAAAGCCAAGGCTTGTAACAAGCGCTTACGTTTTGTTTAGCAATATACTAAAACCGCGCCTTGCCCCGACGCTGCCAGAGCGCGGGGCAAACACCGGCTTACAGATCGCGTTTGATGGCCAGCGGGCCGTAGGCCTGACAGGTTGGCATCATTTCGATGCGGTTGATGTTGACGTGTGGCGGCAGGGTGGCGATCCAGTAGGCGGTGTTGGCGATATCGTCGGCCGTCAGGGGCTGGGTGCCTTCGTAGACCTTGGCGGCGGCGGCGTCGTTGCCTTTCAGGCGCACATTCGAGAATTCCGTGCCGCCGCACAGTCCCGGCGCCAGATTGGTCGCGCGCACACCCGTGCCCACCAGATCGGCGCGCAGATTCAGGGTGAACTGTTCGACGAAGGCCTTGGTGGCGCCATACACATTACCGCCCGGATAAGGCGTGTCGCCGGCCACCGAGCCCAGATTGATGATGGTGCCGCGGTTGCGTGCCACCATGCCGGGCAGAATCGCGCGGGTCATGGCCACCAGACCGCTGCAATTGGTGGCGATCATGGTGTCCCAGTCCTCCAGCGACGATTCGTGGGCCGGCGTGACGCCCAGTGCCAGCCCGGCGTTATTAATCAGCACGTCGATGGCTTGCCATGCCGCCGGCAGACCGGCCAGTGCTTGCTGGATCGAGGCGCGATCGGTGACGTCCAGTACCACGGGCAGGGCTTGCTCGCCCAGTTCGGCTGCCAGCGCCGCCAGACGGTCGGCACGGCGGCCGCTAATCAGCACCTGATGACCGTTGCGGACGAAAGTGCGGGCCATGGCGGCGCCGAAGCCGGCGGTGGCGCCCGTGATGAAGACGATCATGGTGGATCCTTGTGGGTAAGTGGTTGGCCAGGGGAGCAAGCGTGTTGCTCACTGCGTAAAAAGTTGCTCAAAATTGTAGCCGAATGTTTGCGCTGCCGCAGTACGGTGTGAAAAACACGCAAATAGTTGATATTTAAGCAATACCTTCCTTGCTCAAATTCTGCGCATAAATTACAATCGCGCTTCCATTACGTCTCACGTAACTGGCGAAAAGCTGCAATCATCACCAAAATGGTGCATGATCCCTGCGGCGAAAGGTGGGTATCCACCGGGAAACGTGAGATTTCAACAGCCGTTCGCCTGGGCAGCCATCGATGGAAAGCACGAAGGGGCTGCCTATGCGCTATCGGCGTACCTCATTCGATCCAGCCTGCCAGTAATAAGTTACTCATTCGATTGGAGTTTTTACATGTTCGCAAAAGATCACACCCTCGCCAACGTTGACCCGGAATTGTTCGGCGCTATCCAGCACGAAAATACCCGCCAGCACGATCACATCGAGCTGATCGCGTCGGAAAACTATACCTCGCCAGCCGTGATGGAAGCGCAAGGTTCGCAACTGACCAATAAATATGCCGAAGGCTATCCGGGCAAACGCTACTACGGCGGTTGCGAATATGTGGACGTGGTAGAGCAACTGGCCATCGACCGCGTGAAGCAGCTGTTTGGCGCTGAAGCCGCCAACGTGCAGCCAAACTCGGGTTCGCAAGCCAATCAGGGCGTGTTCTTCGCCGTGCTGAAACCGGGCGATACCATCATGGGTATGTCGCTGGCCGAAGGCGGTCACCTGACCCACGGTATGCCGCTCAATATGTCCGGCAAATGGTTCAACGTGGTGTCCTACGGCCTGACCGCTGAAGAAGATATCGACTACGTCGCCATGGAAGCGCTGGCCAAAGAGCACAAGCCTAAGCTGATCATCGCGGGTGCTTCGGCGTTCTCGAAGAAAATCGACTTCGAACGTTTCGCCGCTGTCGCCAAGGCCGTGGGCGCTTACTTCATGGTCGACATGGCGCACTACGCCGGTCTGATCGCTGCAGGTCTGTATCCTAACCCGGTGCCACACGCTGACTTCGTGACCTCGACCACGCACAAATCGCTGCGCGGCCCACGTGGCGGCATCATCCTGATGAAAGCCGAACACGAGAAGATCATCAACTCGGCCATCTTCCCTGGTATCCAGGGTGGTCCGCTGATGCACGTGATCGCCGGTAAAGCCGTCGCTTTCAAAGAAGCGCTGACCCCGGAATTCAAAGCGTATCAGCAACAGGTGGTGATCAATGCCGACATTCTGGCCAAGACCCTGATCAAACGTGGCCTGCGCATCGTCTCGGGCGGTACGGAATCGCACGTGATGCTGGTCGATCTGCGTCCGAAGAATCTGACCGGTAAAGAAGCCGAAGCGATTCTGGGCACCGCCCACATCACCACCAACAAGAACGGCATCCCGAACGATCCACAGAAGCCATTCGTGACTTCCGGCATCCGTCTGGGCAGCCCGGCCATGACCACCCGCGGTTTCAAAGAAGCTGAAGCCGAGCAAGTGGGTAACCTGATCGCTGACGTGCTGGACAATCCACACGATGCGGCCACCATCGAGCGCGTTAAAGCGGCGGTGAAGGTACTGGCTGATAAGTTCCCGGTCTACGCCAAGTAATCCCGTGGTAGTGTGACGCTGACGTGGTCAGCGTCACTTTATGGAACTAAGCAACGATGAAATGTCCATTTTGCCAGCATGAAGATACCCAGGTCCTCGATACGCGTGTATCCGAGGAGGGCGATGCTATCCGGCGTCGGCGTCGCTGCACGAAATGTGATAAACGATTTACCACCTACGAGCGCATCGAACTGGTGATGCCGTATGTGGTCAAGAAAAACGGTAGCCGTACCGAATTTACGGCAGACAAATTGCGCGGCAGTCTGATGCTGGCCTTGCGCAAACGTCCCGTTGCGGCGCCCGCCGTGGACGCGGCCATTCAGTCGATCGAAGAGAAGCTGCTGACCAGCGGCCAGCGTGAAGTCGACACCGGTTACATCGGTGAGCTGGTGATGCAGGAGCTCAAGCGTCTCGATAAGATCGCCTATATCCGCTTTGCTTCCGTGTACAAAAATTTCGAGGATCTGGCCGAGTTCCAGGATGCCATTGCCGAAGTCGGGCAGTCACGTAAGAGCTGAGGCGCCCACACGCCCCCTCGCACCCATCGCGCAGCGTTGCTCGCGCACCTTTGATACAGCTCAGCCGCTGGCCTGAGTGCGCGCGTAAGTTCTAGCATTATTCCCTGATCATTTGTGGAGGTGTGCCGTGGGCACACGCGTCTCCTCTCGCGCTTTGCGATACGGATTTTCATCCAGCACCTTCGCTGGCGCGCCGTCCGGCTTTACCTTGCTGGAAGTGCTGATTGCCTTGCTGTTGCTGGCACTGGGGCTGGTCGGCAGCGCCGCCATGCAGCTTGTCGCGATGCGGGTCGGGCAGCAGGGCCAATTGCTGTCGCAAGCGAGCTATGTGGCGACAACGCTGGCCGAGCACATGCGCGCCAACGCCAGTGCGGCGCGCGATCCTTCCGCGACGAATCCCTATCTGATGTTTTACGATGCAGCGTCGGGTGCCGAGCCTGTGCCGCCAGCAGCACTTTGCTACGGCACGCCCTGCGATAGCGCGCAACTGGCCCAATTCGAGCTGTACCAGGCGCAGTGGCAGGTGTGGCGGCTGTTTCCCGCTGGGCGCTTGCGGATTTGTCGTGACGCCCATCCAGCGGCGGGGGGCAGATTGCGCTGGGACTGCGATGCCAGCGTGACGGCGCCGCTGGTCATCAAACTGGGCTGGCGTGGCAAGCTGGCCAGTGGTGCGCCGCAGGCGGAGGATTCTGTCCCTGCGCTGGCGTTGACGGTGGGAGTGCGGTGATGCAGCGCGCTTCACTTCATGGCCGATTGAGCGGGCGGCGCTGCACTGGCTGGACGCTGGTGGAGTTTTCGATCGCGCTGACCTTGACGATGCTGCTGACCTTGCTGGCGTCGGGGCTGCTGCTGGCAGTGGCCAGTAGCTATCGCAATCACAATGATCAGCAGGACTTGAACGATGCCGGACGGCAGGCGCTGACAGTGCTGGCGCAGGCGATCCGGCTTGCCGCCTATGTGGAATGGGATAGTGCGGCAGCACCCGTCGGGCTGGCCGAGGATCTGCCAGCCGCCATCGCGGGACTGGATAGTCGTAGCCTGTCGCACAGCAGTGAGGGGATTAGCGCTGCGCTGCCAGCCGTCGCGCATGGCAGCGATGTGCTGGCGTTGCGTTTTGCGGGCTCTTCCGGTAGCGGCAGTAGCGGTAGCAGTGCAACGGGCGACGGTTCCAGCGTCAACTGTGCAGGGTTTGGCGTTGCCACACCCGCCGCTCCCGAGGCGCAGGGCTGGAGCATCTTCTACGTCGCGGCCGATGCCGGTGGAGAGCCGGAATTGCGCTGCAAGTATCGCTCGGCCTCAGGCTGGGGCAGCGATGCGCTGGTGCGCGGCGTCGAGTCGTTTCAGGTGCTGTACGGCGTCGATACCGATGCTCCGCCCGACGGGCTACCGAATAGCTACCTGAATGCGACTGCGATCTATGCGCTCGATGCAGGACTGGCGCTGGTGGGGACTACGGCGCTAGAGCGGCAGCGTGACCTGAACCGCAAAACCTACTGGAAACGGATCGCTAGTATCGAGCTCGCGTTGCTGTTGCGGGGCGATGTGGCGACGCGCGCCGATACGGGGAGTCGTCAATTCGCCTTGTTTTGCGCGGCGTATGCGGATGGCCATGCAGAGGATGAAGGCACGCGCATCGACGAACCACGCTTGCCGGATGCA
>JAIELO010000434.1 GCA_019752915.1 Burkholderiaceae bacterium | reverse complement strand
ACGATGAAGGCCTGCGCGTGACGGCTCCCAAGCGCATCAGCATTAGCGAAATCGACAATGCGATACACACCAAGCAGCACTGGATACTGAGTAAGCTGAAAGAGCGCCGCGAGCGCCGCGCGGCACGACTGGAAAAACCGCCGATCGAATGGATCGATGGCGCCACCCTGCCCTATCTGGGTAGCGACATCAGCCTGCGACTGCAGGTGGGAGGACGCAACCGTAGCAGCTTCGATGCGGCCACGCGCCAACTGACCATTATTCTGGTGCCCGGTGCCACCGAAGACCAGCTCAAGGAGCGCGTTAAAGCGTGGTATCAGCAGGAAGCGAAGGCGCTGTTTGTACAGCGGCTGGATCTGTATGCCGAGCGACTGGGAGTAAGGTATAGCGACTTCGGGCTGTCCTCGGCCGGTACACGCTGGGGTTCCTGCACGGCCGAACGCAAGATCCGCCTGAACTGGAAGCTGATCCACTTCTCGCTACCGCTGATCGATTACGTGATTGCCCACGAACTGGCACACATCCTCGAAATGAACCACAGCGCGCGTTTCTGGGCTGCGGTGGAGAGCATCTATCCGCACTACGATGCAGCGCGCGACCTGCTGCGCAAGCGCGCGCAGGAATTACCAGTACTGTTCCCCTGAGTCTCATCTGCAGCGTCGCAAAGAACGCTTTTCCCGACTTCAGCTAGCGATCAGACCGGCCGCCAGATCACGCCGCTCATGCAATACGCGTAACACGTTTACCCACGCATCCTCAACACGGTAAAAAATCAGAAAAGGGAAACGCTCAAGTTGCCACACACGTAGCGATTGATCTGGCAAGAAGTGTGCATAACGTCGGGAACCGAGCTCCGGCTGGGAGCACAGGCTGTGCAAGCCCGTTTCCAGTTCAGTGACAAAACGTTCCGCCAATTGGGTAGAGATTGCCGCGTAATAATCCGTAATTTCCAGCACGTCGCTTTTGGCGACTGGTGCAAGTTTGAATTGCACGGCGCTATGGCCTGGAGCGGATACGGGAGCGTAGTTCGCCTGTCAATTCAGCAATACTGGTTTTGGGTGGTGGACCACTGTTCATCGCTTCAAGGACGAGTTCATACAATCGGCCTTCCGCTTCATTCTGCGGGCCAAGCGCATCATCGGCGTACGGCACCAGAAATTTCGGCGCCGCTGGGGGGGGCGTAGTGGTCATTATTGGATTATATGCCGATTTTCTAGCTCGCCAGAAAAGCCACGCAAGCGTCCTTTGCCGTAACGCAAAAACTAACGCAATGCAAAACTATGCAATAAGTCCAGCGTGCGGGCGGTGGCACCACGGTGCTGGTTGGCGAAGGCCAGTGCCTGCTGGCCCATTGACGTGCGCGCAGCACTATCGCCCAGCAGGTGAGCAGCAGCCTGCATCAGCGCCGCAGCATCGGCGACGCGCTGCGCACCGCCGGCGGCGATAGCGTCTTCCGTCACCAGCGCAAAATTGAAGGTGTGCGGGCCAATCAGCACCGGCTTGCCCAGTGCTGCCGGTTCGATCAGATTCTGGCCGCCCAGCGCCAGCAGGCTGCCGCCGACGAAGGCGCAATCACAGGCCGCATAGTAGGCAAACATTTCGCCCATCGAGTCGCCCAGCAAGACCTGAGTAGTGGCGGGCAGCGATACAGCAACGTCGCTCAGGGTTAGCTGGCTACGGCGCGCCACGCTCAGGCTACTGGCCGCAATCAGCTTTTCCACTTCGTCGAAACGCTGCGGATGACGCGGCACGATCAGCAGCAGCAGATCAGCCGGCAGCGTGCTGCGCGCTTGCAGGTAGGCCTGCAGAATCAGTTCTTCTTCGCCTTCACGGGTGCTGGCGCACAGCAGCACGGGTCGTGCACCGATGGCGCTACGCAGCGCAGCGCCGGTCGTCAGCGCCGCTGCCGGCACCACCACATCGAATTTGATGCTGCCGGTGACCGCCACGTTCGCCACACCCAGTGAACGCACCCGCTCGGCGTCCGCCTCGGTCTGGGCGGCCACCAGCGTGATGCCGCGCGCCGCATCCAGCAACAGGGAACCGAGCCGGTACGACTTGCGCAACGAGCGCTCGGACAGACGCGCATTGGCCAGTACCACCGGCACACCACGGGCGCTGCAGACGGCGATCAGATTCGGCCAGACTTCGGTTTCCATCAGAATGCAGATGGCCGGACGGAAGTGGCGGATAAAGCGCCCCACCATACTGGCCGTGTCATACGGCAGATAGGCTTGCTGCAGGCGTGCGCCATGGCGCGCGAACAGCGCTTTGCCGGTGGCGCGCCCGGTCGGCGTCATGTGGGTGAGGATGATGCGGCTGGCCGGATACTCGGCCAGCAGCGCGTCGACCAGCGGTTCGGCGGCGCGGGTCTCGCCCACTGACACGGCGTGCAACCACAGCACCGGACCAGCCTGCGGACTGCTGGAACCGGCGGCGGCGCCAGCGGCATCGGTCCCGGCGTGCGCGCCATAAAAGCCCAGCCGCTCGCCCCAGTGCTGACGATAGCCGGGCTCCTTGCGGCCACGCAGCCATAAACGGGTCAGCACCAGTGGCAAGGCTAGCCACCAGAGGAAAGAATAAATCAGACGCATGGTTATGCCAGCAGACTGCGTGCTGCGGCCAGAACTTCGGCAACCGAGGGCGGTGCACCCTGATCGCCCAGATTGAGAATGCGCGGCGACCAGTTCCCTTCGGTCTTCCAGCGCGGCGAATCGGCATAGATTTCCACCGTCGGACGCACAAACGCCGCGGCGATGTGGGTCAGCCCGGTATCGACCCCGATTACCAGCCCGGCATGACGCGCCAGCAGCATGGCGTCGGCCATCGACAGTTTCGGCAGCACGCGGGCATTTGGCAGGCCGGCCGCCAGCGCTTCGGCTTCGGCCAGCTCTTTCGGCGATCCCCATGGCAGCAGAATCGGCATCGGTGCCAGCGCTTTCCCCAGTTCGATCCAGCGTTGCGGCGCCCACTTCTTGGCGTCGCGCGCCGTGCCGTGGAAGTACACCGCATAGGGCTCGGCCGGCATCCACGCCGGACGCGCCTCGTCCGGCGCCACTTCCGGCAGACCGAAATCGGCCGGGGTGTCGACCTGATACCCGAGCGCCGCAGCGGCGACGATACGCCCGCGCGCCACCGCGTGGGTACGCGGATCGGTCGGCACGCTGAGATTATGGAAGATGCGCGAGATGCCTTCGTAACCGGAACCTTCGCTACCATTGGCCAGACCGACCTTGCGGCCGCCCGGCACGATCCGCGCAGCGCCCATGATGACGCCCGTCTTGAGCAGACCCTGGGTGTCGAACACATAGTCGTACTGCTGCTGGCGCAGGGTGCGCCAGAAGGCCTTCATTTCGGCGCGGGTTTCCGGCTTGCCCAGACTCTTGCGCCAGCGCCGCAGTGCAAACGGAATGATGTTGCGCACCCGCGCATTGAGCCGCACCAGACTGACATAGCCCTCTTCCACCACCCAGTCGATGTTGGCGTCGGGGAAGTGGCGGGCGATGTCGGCTACCATCGGCAGGTTATGCAGCACGTCCCCCAGCGAGGAGACGCGCACCAGCAGAATATTCAGCGGCTTACGGCCGATGGTTGGTGCACTCATCGCTTTAGAACGGCAACTCGGCATCCGG
The DNA here is from genome assembly GCA_019752915.1 of Burkholderiaceae bacterium. GTDB lineage: Bacteria > Pseudomonadota > Gammaproteobacteria > Burkholderiales > Burkholderiaceae_D > Rugamonas. The sequence continues at coordinate 1,219 of JAIELO010000434.1, read as the reverse complement.
CTTGGCAGCCAGAATCACCTGTTTGAACTGACCCTGAATGCGCGCCAGCGCGGCCGGAGTTTCTGCCTCGAAGCGCATCACGATTACCGGCGTGGTGTTGGAAGAACGCGCCAGACCGAAGCCGTCTTCGTACTCCACGCGCAGGCCGTCGATGGTGATGATCTGCTGGTGACCGGGGAATTCGGCATTGCTGCGCAACTGGTCCATCAGCTTGACGTTCTCGCCTTCGTTCAGGTGCAGATGCAGTTCCGGCGTGCTATCGGACTGCGGCAGGGAATTGAGCAGCGCCGATGGATCGGCTACACGGGTCAGGATTTCCAGCAGACGCGCGCCCGAATACAGGCCGTCGTCGAAACCGTACCAGCGGTCCTTGAAGAAGATGTGACCACTCATTTCGCCGCCCAGCGGTGCGCCGGTTTCACGCAGCTTGGCCTTCACCAGCGAGTGACCGGTCTTGTACATCAGCGGCACGCCACCGTGTTTGCTGATCCACGGTGCCAGATGGCGCGTGCATTTCACGTCGTACAGAATCTGTTCGCCCGGATGGCGGCTCAGTACATCGGCAGCAAACAGCATCATCTGGCGGTCCGGGAAGATGATCTGGCCATCTTTGGTCACCACGCCAAGACGGTCGCCGTCGCCGTCGAAGGCGATCCCCAGTTCGGCGTCGCTGTCCTGCAGCATGCGGATCAGATCCTGCAGGTTTTCCGGGTGGGCCGGATCCGGATGGTGGTTGGGGAAATTGCCATCGACTTCGCAGAACATCTCGATCACTTCGCAGCCCATGCCGCGGAACAGATCACCGGCGAAGGCACCAGCGACACCGTTGCCGCAATCGACCGCGATCTTGATCGGACGCGCCAGTTTGACGTCGCCGATGATGCGCTCGAGGTACTGGGCGCGGATATCGTAAGTGCTATAGGTGCCCGGCGTGGCGGCGCTGCTGCCGTCATGCGCCACGATAGCGTCGTACAGCGAGGTAATGGCGGTGCCGTGAATCGCTTCGCCGGCCAGCACCATTTTGAAACCGTTGTAATCTGGCGGGTTATGGCTGCCGGTGACCATGATACCGGACGCAGCGCCCAGCACATTGGTACCGAAATACACCATCGGCGTGGCCACCACACCCAGATCGATCACATTCACACCGGCCGCTTGCAAGCCTTGCGCCAATGCTGCTGCCAGCGTCGGGCCGGACAGACGACCATCGCGGCCGATC
>JAIELO010000151.1 GCA_019752915.1 Burkholderiaceae bacterium | reverse complement strand
GAAGTGGTGCAGTATCCATGTCAGCAGAACTTCATGATCCTGACCACTGACGGTTACTGGAACGGCAGTTCGACGGCCAACGTCAGCAATAACGACAATGTCGATAATCCGGCGCGCTTCTGCACGCTGGCACGCGGTTGCGTGGATGCTCGCGCACAGACCCAGCCTTCGATTTCCGACGTGGCGCTGCACTGGTATAACGGCGGCTCCAGCACCGGCACGGTGTCCCTGCGCCCTGCGCTGGAACCGGATATGACGAAACCCGGTTCGGTGCCCGCCGCCAGTGGCGAGAATACCCACCTGCACATGAATACCTACACGCTGGGATTAGGCGTGGACGGGGTGATGACGTATGAGCCGAATTACGATAGCGCGCCGAAATCCGGTGGCGACTTCTACAAGCTGATTACCGGTGCTACCACTGGTTGCCCGTGGAATAGCAACGGCGCCTACGTCTGGCCGGATCCCGATACCGGCAACGGTGCCAGTACCGTGCAGGAGCGCGTCGATGATCTGTGGCATGCGGCCATCAACGGCCATGGCAAATATTTCAGTGCGCAGGATCCCAAGGATGTGGTGAGTGGCCTGAGCGAAGCGCTGTCGAATATGCAGGTGCATGTGGGGGCGGCAGCCGCTGCGGCGACGTCGACACCGAATATCACGCTGACCGATAACGACATCTTCTCCGACACCTTCACCACCGTGAAGTGGTTTGGCGAACTGTCGGATCGCAAGATCGATAGCACTGACGGGACGGTCTCCAGTACTGTCACCTGGACCACTAGCGACACGCTGGGCAAGAAGGTTGCAGCCAGCAGTGACACCCGTACCATCTATATGTACAACACCAGCGGCAGCAACGGCGGCACGCCCGATGAATTCCGCTACGCCAGTATGAAAGGCCCGGCGACTGGCTGGTTCGCCAATCAGTGCAGTGCGCTACCGCAGTGCGCGCTGCTGTCGGCCAGCGATAAAGCCATCGTCAATGACGGCACTAATCTGGTGAACTGGCTGCGTGGCCAGCAGCAGTACGCCAACGATACGATCTTCCGCGCTTACAGCCTGACGCCGAATACCCCAGCCGGTGCCAGTGGGCCGCTACCGATCGTGCTGGGCGACATTGCCTCGTCCAAACCGGCCTATGTGCGCGATCCGCGCAATGATTTTGCCGATGCCGATTATGTGACGTTCAAAGATAAATACGGCAACCCGTCCAGTGCCGATTATCGCAGCGGCGCCGTGTTCACGGCCGCCAATGACGGCATGCTGCATGCCTTCAGTTCCAGCACCGGGCAGGAGCTGTGGGCCTATGTGCCACGCACCACCATGAAAAAACTGCCGGCGCTGGCTAGTACGCTGTACAGCACTAACCACCAGTTCACCGCCGACGGTTCGCCGGAGGTGGCCGACATCAAAACCAGCGGTGGCAGCTGGCGCACCGTACTGGTGGCGGGTCTGAATGGCGGCGGGCGTGGTTACTATGCGCTCGATATTACCGACACCAGCCATCCTAAACAGCTGTGGGAATTCTGTGCCGATGCCAGCGTCTGCCCGCTCAGTGACGGTGATCTGGGACTCTCGTTCGGCAATCCCCAGTTTGGCACGCTGGCCAGCGGGCGCTGGGTGGTGTTCCTGACCTCGGGTTACAACAATGTGCCGGGCAGTGATGGCGTCAATACCGGCAATGGTAAAGGCTATCTGTATGTGCTCGATGCCTACACGGGCGAGCTGCTGAACAAGGTCAGCACCAATGCCGGTGATGTCGGCACACCGTCCGGACTGGCCAAGATTGCCGCCATCAGTGCCGATCCCGGTGCCGACCCGCGCATCAATTACATTTACGGTGGCGATAATCAGGGGCAGATGTGGCGCTTCGATCTGTCGGCAGCCTCCGGTGCGATCAGCGTCAAGCTGCTTGGCGACGCGGGCGCGAGCAGGCCGATTACCACCCGCCCCGATGTGACGATGTGCGCGGTGCCGGTGAGTAGTGAAGTCAATGGCGTGACGGTGACCAGCACCACAGGCGTGCGGGTGGTGCTGTTCGGTACCGGGCGTCTGCTCGATGTGCCCGATACTAGCGACACCGCAATGCAAAGTCTGTATCTGCTCAAGGATGTTGGCGCCACCATTGCCGACGTGCGTGGCACGACCATGGTCAAGCAGACGCTTAGCCTGCTCGGATCGAGCAGCAATCTGAATACCTACCAGGTCACCAGTAATCCGGTGGATCTGACCCAGAAGGATGGCTGGTATTTCGACTGGGCGCTGAATGCCGGTGAACGTATGAATCTGGATCCGCAGATCGTCAGCGGGGTGGCCAATGTGGTGACCAATTTGCCGACCTCGTCGTCGGCCTGTTCGGTGGGCGGCTCCAGCAATCTGTATCAGGTCAATGTCTGCAACGGCCAGGCGGTGGGCAGCCATCCGGTCGGGCTGACGCTGTCGAATACCTCGGCCGCAGTGGGTTTCATCATCATCCGCTTGCCGAATGGGCAGCTGAAAATGGTCACCACGCTGGCCGACGGTAGTAACAAGACGTCGCCGCTGTCGGAACAGATTTCGGCCGATGCGCACCGTACCGGCTGGCGCCGCGTGAAGGGCGAATAAGGGCCTGGCGAGGGAAAACGGGCATAGCAGGGGCAACACGCTGGCTAAACCCGGGGCGGGGGAGTGCAATCGGCGGGAAAAGGTTCACACGAGGGGGCCAACTACCGGTAAAATCGAGGGTTTGCAGAACCGCCTCAGAACGCGAACACATGGTCAACGATATCGAAAACGTAACACCCGAGTCCAGCGACGACAGCGTCGCCGCCAGCAGTGCCAAAACGCCCGCGCTGATCGCCCGCGAAGTGCAGCGTCGCCGCACCTTCGGGATTATTTCTCACCCGGATGCGGGTAAGACCACGCTGACCGAAAAGCTGCTGCTGTTCTCGGGCGCGATCCAGATGGCTGGTACCGTCAAGGCGCGCAAGAGTGGCCGTCATGCTACCTCGGACTGGATGGAAATCGAGAAGCAGCGCGGCATTTCCGTGGCCTCCTCGGTGATGCAGTTCGAGTTCCGCGATCACGTCGTCAATCTGCTGGACACCCCGGGTCACCAGGACTTCTCGGAAGATACCTACCGCGTGCTGACCGCCGTCGACTCGGCACTGATGGTGATCGACGCCGCCAAAGGTGTCGAGGCACAGACCATCAAGCTGCTTGACGTCTGCCGTATGCGCAATACGCCGATCGTCACCTTCATGAACAAGATGGACCGCGAGACCCGCGATCCGCTGGAACTGCTCGACGAACTGGAATCGGTACTGAAGATCCAGTGCGCGCCGGTGACCTGGCCGATCGGCATGGGTAAGAACTTCCGCGGTGTGTACCACCTGCTGAACGACGAAATCATGCTGTTCAAGGCCGGTGAAGAAAAGGCCGATGGCGCTTTCGAAATCATCAAGGGTATCGATAATCCGCGCCTGCAGGAGATGTTCCCGCTGGAGATGGATCAGCTGCGCATGGAAGTGGAACTGGTGCATGGCGCCTCGAACCCCTTCGATCTGGAGCAGTTCCTGTCCGGTATCCAGACCCCGGTGTTCTTCGGCTCCGCGATCAACAACTTCGGTGTGCGCGAAATTCTGTCGGCACTGGTGGACTGGGCACCCGCACCGCGTGCCCGTGACGCCACCGTGCGCGCTGTCGCGCCGACCGAACAGCCATTCACCGGTTTCGTGTTCAAGATCCAGGCCAATATGGACCCGGCGCACCGCGACCGGATCGCCTTCCTGCGCGTGTGCTCGGGCCGTTTCGAGCGCGGCATGAAAGTCAAACACCTGCGTCTGGGACGTGAAATCAAGGTCTCCTCGGTGGTGACTTTCATGGCATCCTCGCGCGAACAGGTTGAAGAAGCCTACGCCGGCGACATCATCGGTCTGCCGAATCACGGCAATATGCAGATCGGCGACTCGTTCTCGGAAGGCGAAATGCTGACCTTTACGGGCATTCCATACTTCGCGCCGGACTTCTTCCGCTCGGTGCGGATTCTGAATCCGCTGAAGATCAAGCAATTGCACAAAGGTCTGCAGCAGCTGGGCGAAGAGGGCGCAGTGCAGGTATTCAAACCGGTGCAGGGCGGCGAACTGGTACTGGGCGCGGTCGGTGTGCTGCAGTTCGAAGTGGTGGCCAGCCGTCTGAAAAACGAATACGGTGTCGACGCCGTGTTCGAAGGCACTAGCATCAGCAGCGCACGCTGGATTTCCAGCGATGACAAGAAGTCCCTGTCGGACTTCGAAAACGCGCTGGGTCACAACGTGGCCTATGATGCCGCCGGCAATATGGCCTATCTGGCCACCTCCAGCGTGAATCTGCGTCTGACCGAAGAACGCTGGCCTAAGCTGAAGTTCCACGCCACCCGCGAACACTCGGCCAAACTGGTGTAAGCGCATCGGCGGGTGATGCCGGCGACTGCCGCATCACCCCGTCTGGCGGGCCGATTCCGGGTCGCCGTCCTCTCCCTCCCCAAAAAAAAAGCTGCAGGACTGAAGTGCTTGACCAATCGCAAGATTGCGTCCCGGCATGGGATGTATCGTATGGCATCTTTGCTGTCGGAGAACATCATGCGCGCCCTGCTTGCCGTCATTCTGCTATTGCTAGGCCTGCCCGGGCTGGCTAGCCCCAACGAGCGTGCCGCGATCGCGCTGGCCGTGAAGGGCGCCCGCTATCTGCAAGAACATGGCAAAGCGGCGCTGATTGCCAGCATCAATCGCAAAGACCCCGCCTTCAATCAAGGGACGCTGTATCTGGCGATGCGCGACTTGAACGGCATCACCATCGCCCATCCTACCAACGCGCTGATCGGCAAAGACCT